>JBAZDY010000031.1:0-16143 GCA_041654215.1 Candidatus Omnitrophota bacterium | reverse complement strand
CACCTTGATCTTGGCGGTGAGCGTCCTGCTTTTCCCCTCTATGATGGGATAAACGCTGTCCACCGTTCCCTCAAACACCCTGGTAGGGTAAGCGTCAACGTATATGCTGGCTTTCTGCCCGAGCCGGACCTTGTTTATGTCTCTTTCGACGATACCTACTTCGATGTAAACTTCACTGATTTCGAACAGCGTGCCCATTTTATCCTGGGAAGTCACGAATTCCCCTTCCTCGGCTTCTCTCGGCCCCATGACCCCGTCTTTTGTGGAGTAGAGGAAGACTTTGCGAAAATCATTCTTTGCCAGGTCTTCTTCGGCTTTAGCCGTATCCACCTGGGCCTTGGCGCTTCTGGCATCAAGTTCGGCTTCTTCCATTTTAGATTTGATGATCGCCCCGACCTCGAACAGCTTCTGGTTTATCTCGTATTTCTTCAGGGAGGATTCGTATGCCGCCTGGGCCGATATGAACTTGTTCCTCGCGTATTTCAGTTTCAGTTTAGCGTCATCCGGGACCAGATAGGCGATCAGCGCGCTTTTTCTTACCTTTTCGCCTTCTTTGAAATAGATTTTTTTGATCACACCCGGGATTTCGAATTTCAGTTCAATTTCCGTTTTGCCTTTTACCGTGCCCATTACCGGGAGAAAATCGTGGAAATCGGTAGGTTTCATCTTGAACACCCGCACCATGATAGGCGCGGGTTCGGACGGCGCCTGCTGCTGCGCGGGCGGTTCTTCCTGCCGGGCCGGTGTTGCCGCGTTCTGCTTCTGGGCCGCAGGGGGCGGTTCTTTCTTCACCTTGTTTATCATATCCTGTATGAAAGGGGTCTTTTGCGTGGAAAGCTTGATGCCTGTCTGGTAGACTCCCCACATTACAAAGGCCAATACCAGGATAAGCAGAAGTTTCAATAATTTAGAGCCCATATTTATTTGCCCCTCCTATCGTTTAACCAGCCAGAAATCCCGGAAAACAAGATAAACACAAGGTATTACGAAAAGAGTCAGAAAGGTCGCGACCGAAAGCCCTCCGATAACGGTTATCGCAAGAGGGGACCACAAGTTGGCCGATTCGCTTTTATCCAGGGCCATCGGGATGAGCCCCAGTATAGTGGTTAAGGATGTCATCATGATCGGCCTGAGCCTGTCGAAGGATGCGTCTATTACCGCTTTCTTGGCGCCGCCCCGCTGGGAATATTTGTCTTTAAAGTTATTCCTCAGGAAATTTATGCGGTCTATAAGTATGATCGCGTTGTTGACAACTATCCCGCCGAGCATTATTGCCCCGATAAGCACCCCGGTTCCCACAGGTTTATCGGTCAGTCTCAGCGCCGTGACTGCGCCTATCGCCGCCATCGGCACCGTGCATAGAATAATGAAAGGTTCCGTAAGCGATTCAAAGAGCCCCGCGAGTATCATATAGACCAGCACCAGGCTGATTATCAACGCCCAGTAAAGTTCCTTCTGATTTTGTATCATTTTATCATAATTACCGCCGAATTGCCAAAAATAATCTTTCGGGAATTTGAGATCCTTGATCGCCTCTTTTACTTTAATGGCCGCCGTTCCCAGCGCGACGCCGCCTGTGTTGGCGCTTACCTGGACCATGCGCGACTTGTTTTTTCTCCATACCTCGCTTGGGCCGTATTCATCCTTGAACGCGGTCAACTGGTTTAGAAAAACCATATCTCCATAAGGAGTCACCAGGGTTATCCTGCGCAGGTCGTCTCGCGTGTGGCGGAATTCCTCTCCGATGCGGACGATCGTCTCCGTTTCCTCCGCCTTTTCAGCGCCGTCCCGGGAAGTCCCGTTGTGCAAGGCGGGGCTGCCGTTGAAATGCCATCGCGGGTTGAAGTTGGGGTCCTGGGTTTTTATCAACGATTCCCGGTTGCCGCGAAAGCGCGTGGCCACCAGCCCCCGCATATGGGTGTGCAGCGCCAGAGACACGTCCTCTGCGGTAAGTCCGAACATCGCGGCTTCGCGCTTGTCGAGGATAAGTTGTATCTCCGGGCGGCCCTCGCGCATGCGGATCTTTGTATCGGTGAACTTCGGTATGGTCTGCAGGCGCTGGGCCACCTGGATGGCAAGGCTTTTCAGCACCTCGTAGTCGTGACCGTAGAGTTCCAGCAGGATTTCCTTGGTGCCGACCTCCTGCGGTTCCTCGTAATAGACGAACGCCCGGTGGCTCTGGTAGAACTTGTCCGTGTAGGGGCGCAGCGTGTTCATGAATTCGCCTGTTGATTTCTTGCGTTCCGCCAGCGGTTTAAGTTCCACGAATATCTTTCCGGACCAGGGCTCTACCTTGGAGGTAGCGTTCTTGACTTCCGGCATTCTCGCCACGAACGATTCTATGCCTGCGATTATCTTGTCGGTTATTTCGATCTTCGTCCCGGTGGGCATCTCCACGAAGATGGTGAATTTATTCTGTTCGGCGATGCCGATGAATTCCTGCTCCAGCTTGGAAGCCTCCTGCACTACGCGCAGCAGCGCCACTACCACCAGGAAGACCACCAGATATCGCAGAAACAGCACCAGGGCGATGAATATTTTGTATAGTTTCTCCAGGAACCCTCCTCCGGGTTCTTTTATTTTTTCTTTTTCCGTTCCCGCCGTCACGGTATCTTTCGACAAAGATTCTTCCGGGACCGGCGGCGGCAGGCGCGGGTCTTTCAACTTCAACCGCGACGCCAGCAGGGGGATCAGGGTTATTGCCGTGAACAGGGATGCCAGCAGGGAATAGGTAATAGTCAGGGCGATGCCGCTGTAAAGGAGCTTGATCTCCGGATTGATAAAAAACAGGGGAAGGAAGACCACGATGGTGGTAAAAGTGGCGGCCACTATCGCCAGGAACATCTCTTCGCTGGCCTCCACCGCCAGCCTCTTCTGTATCTCCTTCATCGGCATATCTTCCGGGAACCTGCCCGGTTGCGCCAGAAAATCGTCGCGTTTCTTGAAGGTGTTGTCGAGAACCACGATGGCGTTGTCCACCAGCATGCCTACGCCGAGCGCCAGGCCGCTCAAGGTCATTACGTTAAGGGTCAGCTTGGAGAAATACATCAGGCAGAAGGTGAGTATCACGGAGAGAGGGATGCTTGAGCTAATGATGAATACAAGCCTGATGTCCCAGAGAAAGATGAAAAGTATCAAGCTCGCCAGCAGGGCCCCGGTGAGCAGGGAGGAATTTACCTGATTGACGGCCTGCTGGATTATATCCGCCTGGTTGGAGATCAGGGAAAGCTTTATATCGCTCTCCAGGCTGCGTTTCAGGTTTTCTATTTCCTTGTTCACGTCCTTGGATATCTGCACCGTGTTTGCCAGCGACTCTTTCTGGATATAAATGGAGATTACCGGCTGGGCGTTCAGCCTGGCAAAGGCGGTGGGTTCAAGATAAGAATCCTTGATGCTTGCTATATCTTTCAGGCGGACCACCGAGCCCTCTTTAGTTGTCGCCACCGCCAGGTTGGCGATATCCTCCAGACTTTCCAGCTCGCCGATGGTCCTTACCAGATATTTGTCCTTGGCCCTTTTAATTTCTCCGGCCAGGAGGTTTGAATTGTTAAGGTTTATGATGTCCACCACTTTATTTATGGAAAGCTGGTATGCCTGAAGGCGGTACTGGTCTATCTCGATTATGATCTTGCCTTCGCGGCCGCCGACCACTTCAGCCCTGGCTATACCTTCTATCCTTTGAATGCGGTCTTTTATCCGCTCATCTACTATTTTGCGCAGTTGTTCCGGGGAACGGCGGTCGCTGGTAACGGCCAATATCATTATCGGCACGTCCATATATTCATATTTGGCGATGACGGGTTTTTCTATCTCTCTGGGGAGTTTGTTGCGGATACGGTTGAATTTCTCGCGCACTTCCAGGGCGGCGAAATTCATCTCCGTGCCGGGCTCGAATTCCAGGATAATGGTGGCGTTGCCTTCTTTGGATATGGAGAGGATGTTTCTTAGATGGGAAGCGGAGCTGACCGCTTCTTCCACCGGTTTGGAGATGCGGTTTTCTATCTCGGAAGCGGGGATGCCGCCGCGCACGTCTATGTTTATGGTGATATCGCCGTAACTTATGTTCGGCATCATCTCCACCGGCAGCATCTTCAGGGCGATCACCCCGATTATGATGATGCCGGCGAAAAGCATCGATATGAAAGTCGGCCTGTTGACCGAGAATCCCGGTAAACTCATTCTAAGCCCGTTCTTATTCAGCGATAATGTTTTGTTGCGGGAGCCCAAGCTTTCCCGCCGTATCGATGCCGGACGGAGGGAAGACGTAATTCTGCCGGGGGCGCAGCGTTATCTCCGTAACGCAATTACCGGTTGTTATACCGGTTCGTACCAGCGTCCCGGCCCGAGCGGCCCTTCGGCCTTCAGCAATTGTTTATCCATCAATTCCTTCAAATCACGCGCCGCGGTAGGGATGGAAACGTTGAACATCTCAGCGTATTCTTTCCGCGTTATTTTCTTTATGATCTTTAATCTTTCCAGAAGGTCTTTCTGGCGCGGGTTTATATTATATTCCATAGCCGGGGGCGGCGGCATATCTACCTTGGTCTCCCGGGGAGCCTCTTGTTTTGCGGACGCAGGCTCCGGCAGTTCAGGTTTGGATACCGGGAAAGCTTTAGCCGGTTCTTTCTTCTCTTCCTTTATCTGCGCCGGAGGGGATTTTTTCTCCGTTTGTATGACAGGCGTATTGTCCGGGGGTGTTTTGGACGGGATTCCTTTGTTTTCCTGCGGAGGTTTCCCCGGTTCCTTTCCCGGAAGTATGGGACTTATCCCGGCATTCTCTTTTGAGAAAGAGGGGGCCGCCGGCAAAATCCCCTGTCCGCCGGGTTGATTCTGCGCCGGCGCGGCTTCGGAAGAAGGCTTGTCGGGTTGATAAGCTGTGGACGGGGTAATCGGAGGCAGGCGGTGCGCTGCCGGTACCGGCACCTCCTCGAAAGGTATCCGTTTTTTCGAGTCGTTGATCACGGGGCGCTGTGCCTGCTCGGATGACGGCTGTTCTTCCGGCGGGCAAGCGGCCTGCGGTAAAGCAGTTTGTTCTTTATGTTCTTCTCTGGTTTTCAATAGCGCCTCCAGTTCCGGGCTGATAAGCGGTTCGTCTTTTACCGGCGTCTGCTCCGGCCGCCGGGCCTGCACGCCGGGCATCCTTTCCATGACTATCAGGAATATCGAAGGGATAACCACCAGGGTAAGAAAAGTGGCGGAAAGCAGTCCTCCCATTACCGTCAGGGCCATAGGGGCCTGCAATTCCGCGCCTTCTCCGATGCCGAGCGCCAGAGGCAGAAGGCCGAGAATAGTAGTCAAGGAAGTCATCAGGATTGGGCGCATCCTGGTTTTACTGGCCTCTATGACGCAGTTGTAAGGGGAATACCCCTGTTTATACTGATCGTTGATGAACGCTATAAGCACTATACCGTTATTGACGGCGATGCCGCCCAGCATGATGATGCCCAGGTAGGCGACCACGCTCAAAGGGGTATTGGTTATGAAAAGGAAGAAAGCCACGCCTATAAGGGAAAGAGGGACGGTGAACATTATCAACAGCGGCTGCCAGAGGGATTCGAATTCGGCGGCCATGATCATATACACGAGGGTGATCGCCAGTATAAGGGCGAAGGCCAGGCTCTGGAATGATTCCTGCATCTTTTGCTGTTCGCCGGCCAGCTCGATAGCGTATTCCTTGGGAAGGGAAGTCGTTCTTGCCGCTATGATCTTGTCTATGGCGCGGTTGACCTCTCCGATCCCCCGTTTATAAACATTTGCGCTGATGACGATGCTTCTCTGCTGGTCGATACGCTTGATTTCCGTGGGTCCGGTTCCTTTGGTCAGATAAGCCACGTCGGACATGGAGATGTCGAATCCCAGAGGGGAATGGATGAGGATGCGGCGCAGGTTGCTGAATTCGCTCCGGTCCTCGGGACGCAGGCGGATACGGATGTCGATATCTTCCTGATTGGTTTTATCCTTGAATTTCGTGGCGACATAACCCTTCAGCGCTACCTGCGCGGTAACCGCTATGTCGCGCACGGAAAGGCCGTATAAAGACGCCTTGTCTTTCAGAATATGCAGTTTTGTTTCCGGGCTCGCGGCAGGCATGCTGTTCTTTATGCCGTAGATACCTTTTATCTTGCGCAGGTCGGACTGCAGTCCGGCGGCGATATCGGTAAGCCGGTATATCTGCGGGCCTTTTATCTCTATTGCGATAGGCGCTCCCTGTTCCACCGCCGAGCCGAGAGACGTCTCCTGCGCGACGTATTCCACCGAGGCGCCTTCAAGGTCGCCTTTTTCGGCGGTATTTTTCAACTGCTGGATTACTTCGTCGGTGGAGCGTATGCCGGAAGGCAGGAAGGGCAGCACTCTGGCTTTCTTCTTGAGGTTGACGAGTATCTGCGCCTGATGGCTGCCGAGGGTCTGGACCGCCGTTTCTTCCAGGGAGTTCTTGTCTTCGCTTGAGCCGATGTTGACTGTGACGCCTTGTGTCTCCTTGAACCCGAGTAGGGCGGATTCGAACCTGTGCACTATCGCGTTGGTGGCCTTAAGGGTGGTCCCCGGAGGCATATCGATCTTGATGATGAATTGTCTCTGGTCCACTTTCGGCATGAACTGTTTTTCTTGGATAGCGAGTATTCCGAGGCTTATGACGAACAGGACGCCGGCCAGCGCCACCACTTTTTCCTTGCGGTCTATTCCCCAGACGATCGCTTCTTCCAGTTTGTCGAAAACAGGGATATTTCTCTGCCGGGGTTCTGCCGCGGCCCGGCCGTCCCTTCTCCAGATGGAAAAGGAGATGAGAACCGGGACCAGGGTTATGGCGACCAGGATGGAAGCCGTCAAGGCGAAGGTGATGGTCAGGGACAATTGTTTGAAAATCTGGCCGGCGATACCGGAGACGAAGGCGAAAGGAAGAAAGACCGCAACGGTCGTCAACGTGGAACCGATTATAGGCGCGAGCATCTCTTCCGAGGCGTCCACGCAGGCCTCTTTGAACGTTTTGTTCATCTGCCGGTGCCGAAAGATGTTTTCGATGACCACAATGGAGTTATCCACCAGCATGCCTATGCCGAGCGCCAGGCCGCCTAAGGACATCATATTCATATTTATCTTGAAACAATACATAAGAAACAGGGTGGTCATGATGGAAATGGGGATGGAGAAGGTGATGACCAAAGAAGACTTTATCTCCCGCAGGAAGAAAAGCAGTACCAGGAAAGCCAGCAATGCCCCCTGCAGAGCAGAACCGGTAACGTTGGAGACGGCTTCATTTATGAACTGCGACTGGTCGTAGGTCACCTGGATCTTCACGCCCTTGGACAGTTTTTCCTGTTGTAATTTAGTTATCTCCTTACGTATGCCCTGGGCGACTTTCAGGGCGTTACTGCCGGATTGTTTGCGGACGACGATGGAGATGCTTCCCTTGCCGTTATAGCGGGAGATACTCGATGTTTCCTTGACGCTGTCTCTTACTTTTGCGATGTCCTTGAGAAAGACCAGCCTGCGCGCCTTCTTTTCGAGTTTCTCCTTTTGCTGCAGGGTTTCGGCAGCTTCTTCCGGGACCTCGAGGGCGGTGGGGGTCTCGGCTATCTCCGAGACCTTCTGGTATTCTCCCATTGTGCGGATAAGATATTCGTAGAAATTCTCTTTAAGGGTGCCGGCGGGATAATTTATGTTGGCTGATTTTATGCTGTCCACCACCGAGACTATGGATATCTGGGAGACCCTTAACCTCGGCTGGTCTATTTCCACCAGGATCTCGCGCTCGTCCCCGCCGGTGATGACGGCCGAGGCCACGCCCTCGACCTTCTCGATGCCGTCTTTGATGTATTTGCGGCTCATTTCGCGCAGTTCAAGCGAAGAATACGGGCCGGTCACCGCCAGGTTCATTATCGGCAGGTCGAAGGGGTTGTATTTCATTACCACCGGTTCCTGCGATTCTCTCGGGATGCGCTCTTTGATGAGGTCTATCTTCTCGCGCACGTTCAACGCGGCAAAGTCCATATTGGTGCCCCAGTTGAACTCTACCATTACCAGGGACAGTCCTTCGCGCGAGATCGAGCTGATGCGTTTGACGTTGTTTACCGTCCCCACGCTTTCTTCTATGATTTTAGTTATGAGATTCTCTATTTCTTCCGGGGCCGCGTTAGGGTAGGAGGTGACTACGGTTATTTGAGGATAGGCTATTGAGGGGAAAAGCTCCTGCGGCAGCCTGGACCAGGATATCAATCCAAGCAGTATCAGCGCGAGGAAAGCCATCAAGGTTGTCACCGGGCGGTGTATCGCGAGCCTGGAAATTGACATAAATTAATAGTAATTATAAACGATTGCCGCCGGTTCCTGGCCGGCAATCGTTTATGTTATTCGGGAGTTATTCTTTGGTTATGGTTATGAATAAAGCTTCATTCTTGAGTTCGTCACGGGCGTAAACCACGGTAACTTCCTGTCCAACCGACAGCGCGTTGGGCAGGAGGATTATCGGTTCCGCCGCGCCTATCTTTTTGACGATGCGCGTGTTCTGGGTTATGACCGCGGAGATCTTCTTGAGCGCTTCGGAGGAGTTCCTGTTGGTCACGGTCAACGTTTTGAAAGGGGAATTAAGGTCCATTGCGCTTATTTTTCCATATATCTCACCGGTAGTAAAAGGGATTATCCCGGGTTTCTGGGAGGATGCCGATGCTATAAGATTGCGTTCTTCAACTATGTCCCGTATAGGCTCCGGCCCGGGTTTATCGCTGCGTTTGGCGGAAAGGATGGCGTCGATCCCGGCGAAATAAGCGCGGATGCATTTAGCGTCTATCTGCAGGGTCCTTTCATTCTTGTTGTTGAAGACATAGGTCTGGGTCTTTTCGCAGGAAAGACTGTATTTCCCGTCGGGCGTGATCTTCAGGGAGAAGAGATTGTTTTCTCCGAGTTCTGCGAACTTATCTTTAAGCTCTCCGGAAAGCTCTCCGGAAAGCCTGTAGCTTTTCCCCTGCAGATCGGTAAACCATATGCGGTCTTTGTTATTCTGCATTTTTTCCACACTCACTTTTCCGCTTACCTGGATCTGGACGTCTTTGGCGGGCGCGCCGGCGGCAGGCTGTTTGGTGTTGTTTTCGGCGGCCGCGGGCTGAACAGGGCATAAAAGAGAAGAAATAAGGATAAAACAAAAGAAGGGAATGGTAGTCTTCATATTGCTCCTTTCCATAGGTTTTAAAAAACAGGATAATTCCGTTTAACCTATTGAATTAGTTTAACATAAACCGGGAGCATTGCAAGAAAAAAGGGAGGGGTGTTTGCTCCCTCCCTTCAATCGAACCGCAACGGGTGAAAAATATTTGTTACATCTCCATGATCGCGCTCCTGGTGACCTTGAAGAGCTTCACGCGCCTTTTCATAGTCTCCGCCCAGATGTTCTCCATCTGGCTGCGGAGGTTCTTTTCTTTCATCCCGCGTTTAGCCGTTTTCCCGGATTCTCTCTTCTTCACCACAAACACGGTATCCGCCCCTTTAGCTGTGCGACAAAGCTGCTTTTGAGCCGGCACATCATTCTTCAGCATCGGCTGATTCGAAGTCGTAGTTTTCGTCCGTTAGAATCCAGCCGCCTTCCTCGTCAAATTCAAATTCTGCCGAGTAATTATGCATTGTGAGAGTCTCGGCGTGGCCAGTGCTGGTGATCACTACCCTAGTACCGCTGGCCGTCTGGGAAACATCCGTGATCACGCCGTTCTCATCGCGCGTGTAGGTTCTGACCCTGGTGACGTCTTCCGAGCTGCCGTCAACCCCGGTGTTTTTCGATACCGTGGTCTCCTTACTGACCTGCCATGTGCCTGCCACCAGCTTGTATTCGGTGGTGGAGGTTTGCTCTATGTCTCCCTTTTTGGTGCCGTCGGAGCCGTAGCTCTCTCCGGTAGTCACCGATTTCGTGCGCAGGGCCTGGCCGTTGCGTATGGTGTAGGTATCTGTAGTTGACGTCTTGTACGTGCCGATTCTCTCGCCGTTGTCGTCGGTTCCGCTGTCTCCTGTAGTTGAAGAAGTCCCGGACGCCCCTTTTAGTTTGCCGGTGCCGTCGGTGTACTCATAAGTTACCGTGAATGTCGTGTCGGAAGAGGAGCCGTCCGTTCCATCGGTATGAGATGTTCCTTCGATATTGGCAACCTTCACGCTGCCGCCGCGCCATTCCGAAGAGACAGTCTGGGTGGTCACCGTGGTGGACGTCTCGTTTTTGCTGTTGGTGGTAATGGTAGTGGTGGTCGTGGTCTCCGTGCCGCTGATCTGCACGCCGTAATTATTGTAGACGTTATGTACTTTTATCACCATTTTCATGTCCGTGCTGACGATGCTTGCGTCGTCGTCCGCGCGCACGAACGTCCCCGCGCCGAGAAGAATGAACGTCGCTGCGAGTGTCAGTAAAATCGTCTTTCTCATCTGTTCCTCCCTTCAAATTAAAGTGCCGATATTTATTCAGTCTTTGCTTTCTCGGGCTCGGTATAGTCGGTCATCACCGGTTTACCGAGGATTATCTTGTATTCCTTCGTTATGTTTTTAGTGTACGGGTCATGCCAGCCTGCGGGGCTCGAGTATAAATATCCCGTCTTCGTGCCGCTGCCTGAGACTCCGGTAAGGTTGGCGGTGTCAGGATCGTATGTATAGGTCGTGACCATGTTGGTAGTTTCTAGGTGATCCTTGTCCGGATCAAGATAAGGCTGATAAACAGTGCTTTCTTCCGTGCTGGAAAGCACCCGCTGTAAATTGCGCACGAGGGCGTTGTTGTATGTGACGGTGGAAGTCTCGGTTTTGTAGTTATAACCATCCTCGGCGTTGGTATAACTTGTCGTCGTAGTCGTGGATTTGGCCATCGGTTTGCCGTAAAGTATTTCCATCTCGGTGGTGCTGGCGCCGGTATAGATGTCGCCGTCTTTAAGCGTGCTGATCACGTCCGCGGCATCTACGCCGACCTCCTCTTTGTCGTCATTGAGGTAAAAATAGGAGCCGTCTTCTTTTTTGGTCAGGATGTTGCCTTCGGAGTCGGTATATTGATACCATTGGGCAGCCTGGCCGTTGAAGGAGGTGGCGCTGGAGGCGCCTGTAAGTTCCAAATTCCGGTCATACACGTATTGTGTCGTCGTGTAATCCTTCTGGAAAGAGCCGTCGGCCCTGGTTACCGAAGAGGTCAGGCTGCTGGATTCAAGGCGCATGGCCATGGGCTCGATGTCTTCTCCGAAGGGATGCGGGGTGTCTTCGCGGTAAGTAAAGCTGGCTGTAGTATGGGTGGTGACGATATTGCCTTCTCCGGCTTCCGGTTCCGCCGATACACTGCTGTAGTCCACCCGCGTGGTGTCGTCGAAATACGTTACCTGACCGCGCCCGTTATACTGTATGTCTTTGCGTTCCGAGGTGTAGGAAAGTCCGTCCGTGCCCACGCCTTTTTCGTAATAATAGGAAGGACGGTCTATCTGTCCGCCGGCGTACTCGATGTTGGAGCGGGTGAATTCGCTCGTGCCGTAAACGCTGTCCGTAGTTTTCTGACTGAAAGAAAGCACCAGTTTCTTGCTCGGGTTGTAACTGTTGGCCGTCCATTGCGTGTCCGTAGTGTTCCCGCCCGGATCCACTTCGTTCATATTATAGGCGGCATAACTTTTATAGGCGTTGGTTTCTGCGGTGGCGTAAAACAAAGAACCCGGCAGATAACTGCCGGTCCAGGAAAACGTCGTTTTATTATCGAGATTGTCCAGCTTTTCTCCGCTGTAGCTTACCAGAAGGCGGTCGTCGTTGTATTTCATGTCGCGCATGGAGCTTAAACTTCGGTTGCCGAGTTCGTCTATCTTCACATGGTTTACACTTGTGGTCAGCAGACCGTCGGTAAAATAATCCGTTCCTCCGTCGCTGGTGGGGATGTAATTGAATTCCCCGTTGGCGGCGGCGTTCTTTTCCCGCTGCTGGCGGTTGTCCACCACGGTCTTGGTTATGTTGGCTGAGGCTTCCTGGCGCAGGTATTCCGCCAGGTCCACGCCGGAACTGGAGATCGGCGCCGCCGCTGTGGCGTATCTAAGTACCGAATCTATGACTTTTTGATTTTCGACCCGTTCCATATGGCGGCGGTCTATCTTAACGAAGACATCCGGGGAATACCCGGATGTGATGACCTTGTTTATATAATCCCAGTAGCTTTTGCCGTTCAGATATTCGGGGGTATATTCTTCTACGGCGGCAGGGGCGTTAACTGAAGTCAAAGCCGCGAAGAAAAAGGCTAAAAAGACTATTTTCCGCAGTTTGTATGGCTTTTTCCAGTTCATCTCTTTACCTTTCCCCAAAAAAAATCCGGGTTTTACCTTTTTCCTTCTCAAGGTAACCCGGACGACAAAATCAATGAATAACGCGTTGCGCATACGTTATCCTTTGCGATCCGTGGCTACTGTCCGGTGTAGGGGATACGCCGGACATATCGAAGGATAATCAATACTTTTCAAAAGTATTAACTAACACATAAAATATACACTATTTCCACAGGAATTTCAAGTCTTTTTGACAGCTATTGTTTTAGTTTACAGAAGTTAAGTTATACGTAATGTCCAAACCGACAGAAGGTTACAGCAACAACGCTAAATTGCGCGTCTCCTAATAATGCTTAAATTAAAAATTCATAGCCTCTTTTGTCTATCGGTTAGCTTTTCCTTGTATGCAGGGGACAGTCTGTAAAATCTGCCTGAAGACAGAACAAGCGAGGGTTATCTATATATAGGTAAGAGAAAAAAAGGCAGGGTGGTTAGATTCTTATTCCGTAACCGCAGGCTTTTTTCAGATTGGCCAGGGATATATGATAATTGGCAAGAGCCTGGAAATACTTGGTCTGTGCGTCGCAGAGATTGTAGAGCGACTCCATTGAGTTGGAGAGGGCCACTTCGGCGACCCGGGAGCGTATTTTTATCAATTCCGCCTCTTTTCTGCGGAATTCCATTTCTGTTTCTGTAGCATTCAATTGGAGCAGCGCCTTCTGGTAATTAAGGAAAGCGTCCTGAACCTCGAAGGTTATGGTTTTTACCGTCTGGTCTTTATCGCTGATAGAGCGGTGCAGGTCTATATCCGACTTTTTCCTGTCGTAGATGCGCTTGATATTATCCATAACGTTGAGCTCGAAGTTCCCGGTGGTAGATTTCGTGGGAGAGGTCTGTCCGAATCTCGGCTGGCTGGATTCGGAAGTAATCGAGCTGTTGATCGTGCTGGCGCCCCAGGGTTTGCTGACTTTCAGCCCCACATACCAGTTATTCGCGTCCCTCATCGACTCGGTTTTGTAGGCGCCTTCGTAATAACCGTATGAACCGCTTAGATCAACGGTAAAGGAATTCTTGCCTTTTTCTATGCGCTGTCCGTATTCCTGGAATTTTATCATTAATTCGCTCAAAGCCAGCTCCGGCCGGTGCTGTAAACCGGCTTTAATGCAGTCTTCAAGCTTGAGGTCCAGGCGCTTGGCTTCCAGTTCATCGGTGCTTATAAAAGGATTGTCTTGGGCGTTAAGGACCTGTTTGAAGGTCAGTTCGGCCATGAACAAATCCTGTTTTATCCCGTTCATCTGGAATATTATCTGGTTATACCAGTTCTTGACGCTGGTGAGCTCAAGCGGGATGATCATCCCGGCGTCGAACAGCTTCTGCACCTGGTCCACTATCTCATTGGCCTCTTCTTTAATGGCGTCTTTGGCGGCGAGGTTCATTCTTGCCGCCACGAGGTTGTAGAAAGCGGTTTCCGTTTTATTCAGCGTATCTATGCGCAGGCGGTCATAGTTTTTCTTGGTAATGTCCAGGTTGGTCTTTGCCTGCAGGTAGGTATTTCTGAGCCGGTCCCCGTAATATATAGGTTGATCGAGCTGAAGTTTGGCTTCCCGTTCTTCGTATTCCACTTTATAAACTTCACCGGTAGTATTGTATCCGAGTATCTTTATGGCCGGATAAATATTCCTTACCGCCTCCATGACTTTTATCTGCGCCAATTCTATTTCTTCCCTGGCTACCTGGGAGGGTTCGTTGTTCTTTACCGCGATGTTCATAAAACGGTTTATTTCGTCTTCCGTTTCCTGGGTTACAGGTTTCTGCAGAGCTTTTGGTTCGACAGCCGAGCCGGCGGTTTTCGTTGTCCGGGGAGATGACGGCGGCTTTGCCCGCGTCTGCGCAGGGGTCGGTTGGTTCCTGTTGAAAGGCAGGCTGGGCGGTAAACCTACTCCCGGGGAAATATCTATATCCCGGCTGATGTCTTGAACAGCGGCAGAATTCTTGTAAGCTATCGGAACTATGACCTGGAGATCCTTGCTGTTGTTGTATCCCTGTGGGACCGGTAGAGGACTGGCGTTGCGCGCGCTTAAGATCGCGGCGGCATCCAGTAAAGGATATCCTGAGGATTGGGCAATATCTATGTTTTTGATCCTGCCGTCATTTGATAAAAGAAGTTTGATTTTAACGATTCCTTCCAGATTCTGCACAGCCGCTTTTGGGGGATAAATAAGCTGGGAGTATATCTTTTCCTGCAGGAGGGTCAAATAGGCGGAGTTGGGCTCTATATTGCCGAATACGGCAGGCAGTCCGCAGGCCAGAACAAAAAACGCCAACAAGTGTATCAGCGGTTTCCGGCGCATAAGATTTTGAGATATGATACGGTTGATTTGGCGCGCTGTAAGCATATCATATGTTTGACTAAAAGTATATTATACCTAAATATTCTTGTCAAGACTTTTCTATGATACTTACAATACTTATGATACGGTTGGCAGTATTAAACAAGGCCATATGTCTCTCCGGTCGTCTTGACAGTCGTCCCTTTGTGTGTTATATTTTTTTCTATGAGATGTAAAATATGCAATAGTGAGTTTTCTCCGAGTAAATACAATCGTTCTCAACAAACCTGTTCTTCTCCGGAGTGCCAGCATCTCAGGCAGCTTATGAATGAACGGGCGTGGAGGGAGCGGAATCCGGACTATTTTCGCTGTCATGGCCAGGACCAGGTATGGCAGGAAAACCGCTATAGATACGTTAAATTATGGAGACTTGCCCACCGCGACTACCTGCGTGAATACGCGAAGAGCCATGCCCCCCAGCGACGGGAGTATATGCGTGAATATATGCGTAAATACCGTCATTCTAATACTCCCCAGCCTGTAGCGTAAGCTGAAACAAAAGTAAGATTCTTTCCTTGACAACTTACTGGCCGGACATTATAATTTAGGTAGGTGAAAGTTTTTCAAAACATTTTTTAATCGTTTTGCAGTAAACTTACATCTAAGTAAGCCTATTCTGAGAGCTTAGAATAGGAAAGCCACGGATCCAAGAAAGGATTACTCTCTCTTTATGGACCGGGCTATGTATCAAAAGCTCGGTCTTTTTGGTAATTAGGGGTGTTTTAAGGGTGTGTCACAAGGGTGTGTAGGGGGAGAAATGAGCAGTTGGAGGGGGAAACTCTGGCTTAAAGCTGTCGCTTTGGCAGTCGCCGGTATCTTCGCTTTCTCGGAAGTTACCTGGGCCGCCAGAACGGATTTTATTCTGCCCCCGGCTGTTGCCGCCAATCGTAATATTCCTTCATCCCAAGAAAACCAGACACCTGTAAAGAAAAGTCTATTTGATACATTTAATGAGATATATACTAATTTCTCTTCTGTTCTCTTTCCTTTTGCCCACGCCGAAATAACTAATACAATAGTAAATTATGATGCGGTTGTTGCTTCTAACCGTATCAAGAGTGATACTGCATACCAGGAGAAAGGCTCTGACCGTATCACAGAGAATCCGCTGGAGGAAAGTGCCGGCAATGGAGACATAGGACAAGGAATCAACCGTATCATAGATAACCCGGTCCGGCAAGACCGCTATCAACCTACCGTATCATTTGAAAAATCAGCAGAAAATCAACCGTATCAGGAGATGACCGCATTTCTATATGAATTGCGGAAAATGGCATCAACCGTATATCAACCCACCGCGGATAGTTTTTACTGCGATCTTAACAGCTTAAAAGTGCGGCAGGCTGTTGTAGCTACTTTAGGCATTCCTACCGATTGTTTGGATAGAAGCGTTTATTTATTTAGAGCCGCCAGCGGCCTCGGCCTTGATCCCGAGATAGTATTAATTAAGGATAAAGCGAGAAATATAGGGCACGCATTATTGACAATTAAAGATGTAAAGACCGGTAAAA
>JBAZDY010000030.1:0-16291 GCA_041654215.1 Candidatus Omnitrophota bacterium | reverse complement strand
GCGGCGGGATCCCGTATCCGTTTTCTTTTATCCAGGACTACGGGACAACCGCTCAGCCACCTCTCCAATACTACACTCGCAAATCTACGCTAATGCCATTGCGACACCGATTCAGACTGCCGCTTTTCCCGCCAGCTATCAATACTTATTGCGGCGGGATCCCGTATCCGTTTTCTTTTATCCAGGACTACGGGACAACCGCTCAGCCACCTCTCCAATACTACACTCGCAAATCTACGCTAATGCCATTGCGATACCGGTTCAGACTGCCGCTTTTCCCGCCAGCTATCAATACTTATTGCGGCGGGATCCCGTATCCGTTTTCTTTTATCCAGGACTACGGGACAACCGCTCAGCCACCTCTCCAATACTACACTCGCAAATCTACGCTAATGCCATCGCGACACCGATTCAGACTGCCGCTTTTCCCGCCAGCTATCAATACTTATTGCGGCGGGATCCCGTTCTTTATTCTCATCTACAAATCCCACGAAGCATTCAAAGTCACTTCTCTAATCTCTTCGCAGACGCGGCCTACGCCGGGATAAAGAGCTGTGTGAATATGCGGGTGATGATGCTGCTCGCCACCTGGCAGGAGTAATTGCAGAAATTCACGAAAGAAAACTTCTCAAATATGAAGTTAAACATCAGGGCGAGGAGAAAGATATTTATCATATAAATGAAGGAGAACCCGAAGATGTAATTCCCTTTTAAGAAATCGCCTTTCTTGGCGCGCATGGTCTTGGCGCTGAAGATCAGGTGGAGAGTGAGAGTAAACCCGCTCAGAAACACCCAATAGCCGGTTAAATCTTTCCAGAAGATAGAGACCAACGGATAGAGCATGAATAATACCAGTGTATAAACAGGCAAGAGGTACGGGGCCACGCGCACCAGCGGCTTGACGAACCTGAAAATGAATTCCACTATTTTATAGCCGCCACGGTAGATCATCGCCGGTTCCCAGACGAAATGATGAATGACCAGCAGGCTGAACACGCCGGACCAGAAATAAACGCGGTCGGCGTGGTCTATAAGGGAAAGCTCGTTGATGAACCCCACCGTCACGGTGTAGACGAACGGCAAAAGCAGGAGCCCGAAGATGAACTTGGTGATCCCGAAAAGTTTCTGCCCGAGCTCGGCCAACTTCTGTTTAAACCCGCTCCCGGCGCCATCTTCTTCCGCTATGCCCGGCTCCAACTGCGGTTCGGATAAACTCTGATCCCCATTCAGTTCAGGTAAGTCGCTCATAGTTATTCATGTATGGCCTCAAGGCCTGCGGGATAAGAATGGAGCCGTCCGCCTGCTGATAATTCTCCAGTATGGCGATCATGGTGCGCGGCATAGCCAGTCCTGACCCGTTGAGTGTGTGCACGAACTCCACCTTTTTGGAATTTTTCCTGCGGAAACGTATGTTTGCCCTGCGCGCCTGGAAGGCCTCGAAATTGCTGCAGCTCGACACCTCCAGCCAGGCGTCCGCTCCCCCGGCGTAAGCTTCCAGGTCGTAGCATTTGGCGGCAGAGAAACTCAAGTCCTCCGTGGTCAACGCCACCACCCGGTAAGGGATGCCGAGAATTTGCAGTACCTCCTCGGCGTTGCCAACCAGCGACTCCAGTTCTTCGTATGAATTCTCAGGTTTGGCAAATTTAACCATCTCCACCTTATCAAATTGATGCACTCGGGTCAACCCCTTGGTGTCCTTGCCGTAAGAACCGGCTTCCCTGCGGAAGCAGGCGCTGTAGGCGGTATAATAAACCGGCAGGCGGTCTTCGTCGAGTATCTCATCGCGGAAGATGTTGGTCACCGGGACCTCCGCCGTGGGGATCAGGAAAAGGTCCTCGTCCTTCAAGCGGTACATATCATCTTCCAGTTTGGGCAGTTGGCCGGTACCGGTCATCGAGGCCCGGTTCACCAGAAACGGCGGCGATACCTCCAGGTAACCGTGTTTGCTGGTGTGCAGGTCCAGCATAAAATTTATCAGCGCCCTTTCCAGGCGCGCGCCGGCATTCTTGAAAAGCAGAAAATTCGAACCGGTGAGTTTAGTGCCGCGGGCAAAATCCACGATATCCATCTTCTGACAGATCTCCACGTGGTTAAGCGGCTTAAAACCGAATTTCGGCGGCTCTCCCCAAGTGCGCACGACCTGCTTATTCTCCGGGGCCCCGCGCGGTACTGAAGAATGAGGGATGTTCGGGATAATAAGGACGAGTTTGTTGACTTGCTCTTCCAGATCGCGCAATTCGCCTTCCAGCACGTCTATCCTGCCGGCGATCTCTTTCATCGCGGCGATGCGTCCGGAAGCATCCTGTTTGTTCTTTAACAACGCGCCGATCTCCGCGCTGGCGGCATTCTGCTGCGCGCGTAAACCCTCGGTCTCCAGCAAAACGGCGCGCCTGTGCTCCTCCGCCTTAAGCAAAGGCCCGATGTCTAACTTGGAAGCGCGTTCACTCAACGCCTTCCTTACCTGATCAGGATTTTCTCTTATGAATTTAATGTCCAGCATCTTTCAAGAACAGTCCATTGTCCATGGTCCACAGACCACGGTTCACTAAGAACACATCCGTTTTTATCATCCCTCGTGCTTCATGCTTCGCCCTTCGTACACTTTTATTACCCCTTGATCACTCCCACAGGGCGCATGCGGCAAACGCGTTTAGATATTCCGGCGCGGTGCACCACATCCACAACGTCATTTACGTCCTTGTAAGCCTGTGGGGCCTCCTCGACCAGTGTCCCACGCCCGGAAGTCTTGACCATTATACCTTTAGATTCCAATTCTTTCAAGAGAATCTCCCGGTCGATGCTGCGCATAGCCGCGGAGCGCGATTTGACCCTTCCGGCTCCGTGACAGGTGGTGCCGAATGTCTCCTGCATGGCCTTTTCCGTGCCTGTAAGCAGATAAGAATTCCTTCCCATGTCCCCGGGTATGATCACCGGCTGCCCGATCAACTTATATTTCTCCGGCAGGTCAGGATGGCCGGGCGCGAAGGCGCGCGTAGCCCCCTTGCGATGCACGCAAAGCCGTTTGAGCTCGCCATTAACCTCATGTTTCTCTATCTTGGCGATGTTGTGCGCCACGTCATAGATCAGCGACATTCCCAGCTTTTGCCAGGAAGTCCCGAAGACCTTCTCGAATACCAGCCTGACCAGGTGCATCAAACACTGCCGGTTCGCCCAGGCGTAATTCGCCGCACAGCGCATTGCCGCCAGATACGCCTTCCCCTCTGGAGAATCCACCGGAGCGCAGGCCAGCTGGCGATCCGGGACGTTTATGTTGTATTTCTGCGAACAAGAAAGCATCTGCCGCACGTAATCCTCGCACACTTGATAGCCTAAACCGCGCGAGCCGGAATGTATCATTACCGTAACCTGCCCCAGGTCAAGCCCCAGTTCATCGCAGACCCGGCTGTCGTAGAGTTGATCTATCACCTGCACTTCTATGAAATGATTGCCGGAGCCAAGAGTGCCGGACTGCGCCTTGCCGCGTGTGTAAGCCCGTTCAGAGACCATATCCGGATCCGCCCCCTGGATCGCGCCGTGCTCTTCGGTGTATTCCAGATCCTCTTCAATACCCCATCCTCTTGACACCGCCCAGCCGGCGCCTTTAACCAGCAGTTCCTTTTCCTCGCGCGCGCTGATCCTGATATCGCCTTTTGAGCCTATGCCCGACGGTACGCCGAAAAACAAAGCATAAACCAACTCCTCTTGCCTTTCCTTGATGTCATCGAAAGAAAGATTCGTCCTTAGCAGGCGGATGCCGCAGTTTATGTCGAACCCCACGCCGCCGGGAGAAATTACCCCGCCTTGCGCCGGGTCGGTTGCCGCCACGCCGCCTATGGGAAAACCATACCCCAAATGAATATCCGGCATAGCCAGAGAAGCAGTGACTATCCCCGGAAGGAAGGCGACGTTGGCGACCTGCTCCGCGGCATTATCCTGCAATATATCCTTCAGGAGTTTCTCGTCGGCATAGATGATACCGGGAACGCGCATACCGGGTTTCGCGCTTTTCGGCAGGCGCCAGCGGCAATCGTCTATCTTCTGCAGTTCTATCTCCCCTTCAGTCATGGACTACCACCAGTATTTCACCGTGTAATTCAATTTGCTCTCGCCTTTGACCGAAACCGGAATAAGGAATTCCGCCGTTGTAGCGTCGCTCTTGGCGAATTTATGCGAATTCTGACTGACCTTCCAGTTGGCTCCGCGTTTAAAATGTTCGACCACTTTTACTTCTATATTATTATCTTTGTGATTACGCAGAACGACCTCCACGCTTTCTTCCAGCCAGTTCGTTCCCTGCCGCGAGTTAACAACCTTTCTCTCCCCGACGACGTCAAAGGCTTCGCCGAGCTTGATCTTGACTATCTCTCCTTCAGGTGTATGGTCAAGGAAATCTTCACCGATGAACTGCAGGCTGGCGTCGGCGTCCTGTTTATAAACTTTAATCCGGCCTTTTGGCAGAGGCATACCGAGTTTACTCCCCTTATCATTGCGCAGTTCGATGACCACGCTCACTTTGCGCTCACCCTGTTCCGTCCCCGGATAAAACTGCCCGCGGTTCTCAAAAATGAGAGATTTCTTCACCGGTATATCACCCGCGGAAAGCAGGGATATCTGCTTACTCTGATTCTGCCGCACGGTCACCGGCCTTGGCAGCGAATAAATATGATATTCGAAGAAGGCCTTTTCCTCGAACTGCGCGCCGGACAGAGCCGCCTCTTTCCTCACCGCGTCATACATTATCATCGGAGACTCTTCGCGCGCCCGGTTAACGTCACCGGCGATCAGTTTGAGCGCCGCATCACGGTAATCCGCCCCGCTGCGGTTATCTATACTCACCCACCCGGACAGGTCTATTCGCGTGTCATCCTTGTTTATGACCGCGATATAATCCGCCAGCCAGTTAATGCCGCGCGCCAGATAAGAGACCTCCACCAACTGTTTGCCTTCCCTGCTGCTGGAAAGGATCCAGCTTAAAGCCGGTTTGCTGATCAGCCCCTGCGGCAGTTCTGGAAAAGCTATCTCTCGGATATTGTTCCCGCGCGAAACAAGCGAAATCCCGGCATTCGTTCGAAGGACAAGACTGTCGTTGTCGTAACTGAGAAGCGTCCCTTCGTAGGATTTGCCGTCTTTTGCCGCCAAATGAACGGTATTGCCCAGATATTTCGAAAGCAGTTTGTCTGCGCTGACCAGATCATATTCATAATTCTGCTCCAGGATCAGGCAGCCGGCCGGGTCGCTCAAATTTTTGAAATGTAAAGAGGTGGACTCTATGAAGGCGGCCACGTCTTCGAAACGCAGACTGGAGACCCCTTTCTTTATGTCGAGAAAACGCTTATCCTTGACCAGCCCGAAATCCTGATTGTAAACAGTCAATTCCACGCCCGGTTTCTCCGCGGCGGCTGTAAAGCATACCGGAAACAGCGATACGACGGCCAAGATGCTGAGAAAACGCTTCATGAATACCTCCTCCCGCCGGTTTAAAGCCGGCGGCTGCGATTTTAAACATCAAACACCACTTTCGCCTGCCATGCCTCCCCTTCCCCGGAGATGGAAAGCTCGTGAAAAGTAGCGGCCTTAATCTCTATGTGCATCTCGCAAGAAGAAAACGGCAGCCCGAAAGCCTCGGCGCGCAAAGAACTCCCGTCCAGACCGATAATCTTGAAATCACGAAACACTGCCTCTTGGGATGCCGAAAGAAAAAGAAGTTCATTGAGCCAATTAACCAGGAGTTCCTCACGTCCGGCGGCGCTCTGGGAAACGCTTGCTGTCACGCGCTGCCCCTGTTTATCTATATGCGGATCGGCAATGATCTCGAACATGGCGGAAGCGGTGTTCACAAAGAGCTCCTCAAGGCTCTTCGCCCGCACCAGTATCGCCACGTCCGCGGTATGATCGAGTAACTCGTAATTACCGTTGCCCACATCTCTCCCTTTGTAGAAATATATTTTACCATAAAACCCGTTAAATTAACTTGAAATCTATCCTTGACATAGCCGGCTGCGGTTTTATAATAAAGGATAATTATATCTCCCGTCATTGCAACTTCCACGAGAGGAGGCCTTCAATGAAAAAAGCGGTTCAGGTGAATAAAAAAAGCAAGGCCAAGAAACAGCTCTCCCGTTATTGCCGTTCAGGCAGGGTGCTCTGGTAATCTTCCGCGTTATTTCCCGGTCCTAAACCATACGGTCATCTCAAAAAATGCCTAAAAACGATATTTTTCTGCCCGGCGGCTCATTGAAACCACCGGCATATCTTTTCAGTAAACTCGGACGCTGCGTAGGAATATCTACGCGCAGCGGGAACATATATGCCCTTCCTGCGGAAAGCTTCCCCGCCCTGCGCGCCTGGAACGAGGAGATCGCCGGCTTAAAAGCATACCCTTCCCGTTCAGAACTGCGCCGACTGGCGAACAAACACCGCGTCCCGACGGACCTGAGTTCGCTCTTCCCCCTGCCGGGGAAAAAACAATTGCGCGAGATCTCGCGCAGACCTCATTTCACCGACATCACCCTAAATATAACATCTTCCTGTAACCTGCGATGCAGATACTGCTGGAACGACCGGGGACAATACTCCAACAATTCTTTCCGCGAATCCGGGCAGAAACTCGACGATAGCAAACCCGGTAAGAGCGAAATGTCTCCCGAGACCGCCCGCAAAGCCGTTGACCTGCTTGTATCTTTAAGAGCCAGAGAAAAAGAACTGGTAGTGGATTTCTACGGCGGCGAGCCGCTTTTAAATCTTCAAACGCTGCTGGCAACCGTGGACTACTGCCGGGCGAACCGGAAGAAATGGAAGGTGAACTTCCACTTCCTGCTGGCCACCAACGGCACACTGCTCACCCCGAAGCTGGCGCGCGAACTTATCTCCAAAGGAGTGCAGATAGCCGTCAGCATAGACGGCGGCAGGACCATCCACGACCGCAACCGACCTTTTGCCGGAGGCAAAGGGAGTTTTCCGACGATCGCCGCCAACCTCAGAAATATGCCGCGGGGAATAATGAAACGCCTCGTCGGCCGTGCCACGGTCACGCCACAGCACGCGCAGATGACAAGGATATTCAACGACCTGCGCAAGATGGGATTCGAAAGGATGGAACTGTTCGAGAGCGAGGACGCCTGCCACCGTATCACCCCGCAGCGAGAGGCCTTCTTCTTCAAAACCGACGAACAATACGCGCTGCTTTGCCGGGAATATGAACGCCTGGCGTTAAAATACATAGACGAGACGGCTGCCGGCAGGCTCGATTACAGGAAAACCTTCTTTAACCGTTTCTTCAAACTGATGCAGAGATTGTATTATAACCATCAGGTCACCGGTGGCTGCCCGGCGGCACAGGGACAGCTGGCGGTAGGAGCGGACGGCGGCATCTATCCGTGCACCTCTTTCCTGGGGATCAGAGAATTCAAACTGGGCGATCTCTATAAAGGCGGCCTGGATAAGAAAAAACACGCCTGCTTCCTGGCTCAGGTACAAAGAAGATTCAAAAACTGTTCCGCCTGCTCTCTTTTCAGCCTCTGCCGCACCACAGGATCCTGCCTGAACATAAACCATTACTTCAACGGTGACATCTCCAAACCGCACGAAAGAAGCTGCCGCCTGTTCAAAGAGAAAATAGAATTGGCCGCCGCCGCCCTCGCCATACTCAACGAAAAAATACCCGGCAAACTGGAAGGACTCTTCGGCTTCGATCCGGTGGGAAGAAGAGGAAACAAATTATATTGAAAGCTTCGGACAACGAAAGAACTAATAGTTTGCTAAAAAACCCTATCCCCGTTATTCTGAGCGAAGCGAATGATTTTTTCTCCGTCGGAGATTCTTCGGCCTTCGGACTCAGAATGACGCGATTTGGACTTTTTCAGCACACTGCTAATCCAAAGTAACCTCAATAAAGAGGCCCCTTCTTAAATCACAGAATTTTACTTAAGTTTTACTGCCCTTAATCAATATCACACCTATTTAAATTAGACCGAATCGAAAATTTTCTTTCATCAACTCTCGAATCTCGATTTTCGGTTCTCGGTTCTCCGTTATTTCTGCCTGAAGGCAGAAATAACTGGGCCATGTTGGAGTCGAACCAACGACCTTGACATTAAGAGTGTCCTGCTCTGCCAATTGAGCTAATGGCCCTGAACTGTCGCTTTATAGGTAAGATTGCAACGAAGGATTAAATTATATCATAAATCGGATATCGTGCAAGTGTTGTTTTTACCGCGGGGGCCAACCGCTGGGCCTTGCCCTATACTGTGGTTTTTAACCTGTAAAACGCCACTAAGTTGAATAAGGCGATGGCGAGACAGGTCTGGCCGATACCTATTATGGGCACCAAAAAGGCGCTTACAAGCAACGAGCCCAGGCAGGAACCCAATAGATCCACTCCGTAGATCAATCCGCCTGTTCGGGAGATGGCTGCCGGCGCCGGTGAGTATATGTTGTTCGCCAATGGGAACTGATAACCGGTGATGTAGCCGGCTGCTACGGAAAGCAAAGGAAAGAAAAGATTGGCGCCGAACCAAAGCATGATATCCGGCTGCCTTAGAGCTAAGAGGCGAAGCGTCGTACCGAGAAACAGAGCGTAGAACACAAATATCAACTGCATTTTCCTGAAACGGCTTAAGGCAGCTTCTGAAGAGAACTTCATCCCGCGCCGAACTCCCAGCAGCAACCCCAGCATAAAAGAAGTAAGTATTACCCCCAGCTTGTAAAAAACGATCCCGTAAATAGACTGGAAAGCCAGGAGGATAATCATCTGGAATCCCATGGCGCTGAAGCCGCCGGTTGCGCAGGCCAGAACAACCGCTCCTCTCACTCCTCTCTTGCGCCCGGCGGACAGCATAACAATTGCCAGCGCCGCCAATATCATCCAAATCAACCGCTCGGTCACGGCAGCAAGCAGCGCGCAGACCAACGGATGCCGGAAACGGCTAAGCCAGGAGATATTGCCATAATAATAGCTTATCGGACGCTCATCTCTATTCAACGGCCCGGTATAACGCTGTTTCAATATCCGCTCAAGATAATCCACGCGCTCGGCAGAAAGCCGCGAGAAGAGATAAGCGCCGGAGATATAGGATAAACGCAGCCCTCGCTCCTCTATGCGCCGCTCAAGCAGTGCATAATCATAAGTGAGCGCTCCCGTGGTGTCGGAGGCAAGAAAATAAGCCGTATCCCCGGGAATGGCCTTGACCTCGCTGAAGACCTCTCTTAACGCGGCGTATATCGACCGCAGCAGCAGCGCGTTTTCCCTGCGGATATAGTTTTCCGAGGAGGAGAGCGATATTGAGAAAACCCCTCCCTGCCTGAGAATACTCTTCACCTCGCAGAAGAATTCCAGGGTATAGTAACGGTTAAGCTGCGCAGTGAGCGGGTCGCCAAGGTTGATAATCACGCAATCATATTGTTCTTCGTTGTATTTGATAAATCTCCGGGCGTCGATGTTATGCACGGACAGACGCTTGTCCAGAAATACCTCCTGATACTCCGGCGCAAGATGACTGCGCGCCATTTCGATATTCAAGGGATCAAGCTCGACATAATCAAGTTCATCCACCGGTTCGCTGAGCGTCTCTCGTACCGCCTCTATGCCCGCCCCTGCCATCAGCACCCTGCGCGGCGCCGGGTGTTCCAATAACGCCAGGTGCGCCTTCTCCTCCGCGGAAGGCTTATCCGGCATGCTGTAAAGACGCATGCCATCGTAGAAAAAAGAAACCTGGCTCCGGTCCGCGATAAGAGTGAGGCTGCCGTAAACGGAGCTTCGGCTGTCTATTACCTCTGAACCGCGCCAGCGCGCCTTCAGCGAAGCTGATTCAAGTTCTTTCCAACCGGGGAAAAAAGAAAGATACGCCAAGAATCCAAACAAAAAAATGGAACAGACGCGCGCGGACCGAACCGCCCAGCTTTTACCCGCATCCCTGAGAAGCAGGAGGGCCGCCGATAAAGCCAATGCCGCCAGGAAGGCGATAATCTGTAATGCCCCGCAGACGCGTATCAGATACAGGCTCACGCTGAAACCGCCCGTCATCGAACCGAGCGATTCCAGCAAATACGTTTTGCCGGCATTGCTCAAGCGGCAAGATAAGCTGAACATAAACCCCAGCAGTCCGCAGACCGGAACAAACACCAACAGTCCGGCCTTGGCCATACGCGGCAGCGAAACTACCTCTCCTGCGGCGACACCCAGATAATGCCGGATTGAACGTATCTCAAGAAAGCTAAGGAACAGCAAAACAGCCAGGCAGATGAAACAGACGGCAAGCGCAAACCGTTTATTGTTTATCCTGTCCGCCTGTCTGCCCAGCGCAAAAGCGGACAAACCGGCGGACGCCAGCCATGCCGCCAGCGCCGCGCCCAGGGAAAGCTCGTTGCCTCCGAAAGAAACCAGAAACTCTCGCAAAAAGAGCACCTGGGCGGACATAGCGATAAAACCGATAACTATAACAGATAAACTATCAGCCATATGCCTTTATTACCGAAATAATGAAGCTCCCCGGGCTGTGAAAGCCGAGGATTTCTGCGGTTTCATTAATTATCAACAATACCCCCAGAATTATCATCACTGCCGCAAAGGCCATTCTGAAAACATATCTCCCCTTCTCCGAGCGTATTAATCTTAACGGCAGGTACTTCAGCAGCCCGGCGGCCGGGACGATCACCAGCAGTCCGGCGAATACTATACCCAGCCCGAAAGCCAGCCCGTAGCAGGCGCCGCCGAGAAAGTTATGAGAAATAAGTGTTATTTCCGAAAGCACGAGCATAAGCGGAACGCACGGGGCGGCTCCCACGCTGAAGCCGAGCGCGAACAACCCGGCCGACGGAACGCTCTCCGGCATCTGCCGGCAGACTCTTTTATCAAAGATAATGATCAATCCCAACAATATGCTGATCGCGCCGGCCAGCGGCGTGAAGAAGGAAGAAAGCGGAGTGCCGCCGGCGAATCTTCGCAGCAGCCAGGCGGATATACCGGCCAGCGCTCCCAGCAGTGTGTAGGCGAACAGCCTGCCGCCGAAGAAGAAAAAAAAGTCCCCGAACAAACGCGGCCATTTCTTACCGGAGGCGGCGGCGTAAGCGGCCAACAGAGGCATACAGGAAAGCATGCACGGCCCGGATATCCCCAGAATAAAACCCAGAGAAACAAGCTGAAAAAAAGCGGCGGCGTTGTTCAACACAACATCATTCTCTCCAAATCCCGGGTATTTGATGACCGCAGAATTTGCATTTGCCGTCCACTATATTGTTCTCGGTTATGCGGTATCCGCTCCTGCCCACAAGCAGTTTGTCGCATTGCGGGCAGTAAGTGCTTTCCGCGTAGTGGCCGGGGACGTTGCCGATATAGACGTATTTCAAACCGCATTCCATGGCTATGCGGCGGCATTCCTGTAGTTTCTCGACCGGCGTCGGAGGCAGGTTGGCCAGGCGGTAGGCGGGCATAAAACGGCTGAAATGTAACGGAACACTATCGCCCAGATTCTCTCTTATCCAAAGGCACATCTCGCGAACCTTTTGCGGGTCGTCGTTCTCCCCGGGTATGACCAGGTTAGTCAATTCCAGCCAGACACCGGCGGACTTGATCTCCTTCAAAGTCCGCAGAACAGGCTCAAGCTCGGCCATCATACCCATCTTGTTGTAGAATTCCCTGCTGAACCCCTTGATATCCACATTGACCGCGTCCATATACTGCAAAAGCTCCTTGAGCGGCCCGGGGTTTATATAACCGCAGCTGTGCATGCCGTTCTTCAATCCTTTTTTCTTTGCCAGCCTGGCGGTGTCCAGCATATATTCGTAGAAAACCGTTGGTTCGGTGTAGGTATAGACGACGAACTTAGAACCGCTTTCGGCGGTCTTTTTAACAACCTCTTCCGGCGGCAGATTATAACCCTCCACCTCGTCCGGTCTGGATTGCGATATCTGCCAGTTCTGGCAGAACAAACAACGCATATTGCACCCGGCCACGGCAATGGAAAAAGCCGTCTCTCCAGGCATAACGTGGAAAAACGGCTTCTTTTCTATCGGGTCGACGTGCACGGCCACCGGATTGCCGTAACCTAATGTATAAAGCGTACCGTCCCTGTTGACGCGCACGGTGCAGACGCCGCGCTGGTTTACCTCCAGCGTGCACTGCCGCGGGCAAAGCAGGCAGCGCACGGTCTTGTCCTTAACCTTCTCCCAGTAAGAGGCTTTTTTAAGACCGGCGCCGCTGTCCTGGGCATAGACAGGACTAAGAAAAGTCAGCGCGGCCAGAATAAAAAACACCCTCTTATTCATCTTCCGAAAATACGTCGGCTGTGAAGATATACAGATCAGTGTCGCTATTTTTCCAGGCGTCCGCCGGCAATCCCGCTTTCTGCCGGCAAAGCTCTCCCAGGAATTCCTCTTTGCTCCAACCGGTCTCAACGGCGACCTGCGGCAGAAAGACACCGCTGCGGAAACCGTTCCTGACCATAACGCCGTGCGTACCCATCACTATATCATCCGCTGAAGCCGCTTTCTCCAGCGGGGAGAGTACTGATATCTCGATACCGATATCTTTCATCTCTCCCGCCTCGACCGCCACGAAACGCGGGTCGTTTACAGCCGCCTCCATTGCCATGTCTCTTATAGTCAGACACAACGGCTGCACACCCACCATATTCCCTATACAGCCGCGCAGCTGCCCGGCCTTTCGCAGGGTCACAAATGCCCCCAGCTTCCCGCGGAATGACGGGTAATTCTCCTCTTTCAACTGCAGTTTCTTACCCTTCTCCAGGAAAAAAACGATGGAATCCCTGGCTATACGCAGCAACTCTTTCTTCTGCTCCCGGGTAAACATAGTTCCCTCCCTCCTGTTGTCGCCTCCGCCGATGAAAGCGGCGCAGTAACCGACCGTCCAATTGCCTTTTTGCCTGACACCGGTCACTTCCGCCGAATCAGTATGTTTCAATATCTCTGTTTTTTCGCCGCCCATTTCACGCGCCAGCAGCATACCAGTAACTACCGCCGTCCCGCCGCAGAGCTGAAAAGTCCCGCGCTCCAGTCCGTTATATAATTCTTCCGGATCCGCTCTTTCCATAGCCCTCAGCGTAGCATTGTCAATCGCCGCGGTTTCCTCATAATCGTAGCTATGGCACATATCGCTGGAAAGCACCAGCAGAACGTCATCTCTCCCTCCTATGGCCTCTTTCAGCAGCGCCGCCAGCCTGCGGCAACCGGACAAATCCATTTTGCCGAGCAGGATCGGGACGATACGTAAATCCTTAAGCGTTCTCTGTAAAAAAGGCAGCTGCACCTCTATCGAATGTTCTTCGCCGAAAACCTGCTCCCCGGCGATAACGCCTTCGTCTTTACCCAGTAATGCCGAAACAAGATCATTGTCCACCGGAACTTCTCCCAACGGAGTACGCACGCCTTCGCCGTCATAAACGCGGGCGCCCTCGAAATAAACGCGGTGGCTGCAGGCGAGGATCACCGCGGTTTTGTATGGTTTGTCTTTAATGAGTTTGTAGGAATAAGCCGCCGTCGGACCGGAATAATCGTAACCGGCGTGCGGGGAGATAATGGCAAGAACGCGTCCCCGCGACGTGCTGAGATACGCGGCGGAAAGCAGGGCGTCCACCGTCTGCTTCAACCGTTCCGGGTCGTCAGGATAAAAACTCCCGGCAAATAATGATTGTTTGAATTCGGCGTGAAGCGCCGCCGGAGAAAGAGACAGGATAACGAACAAAAACAGGCCCGCTATTTTTATCCGCATAAGTATGAAGATGTATATTACGATTCCCCGACAAATGTCCCGTTAAGACGCAGGCCGGTGCTCCAGTATTCGCAAGAAACCACCGCGTTCTCGGTTATCTTTATCTCGGCCTCGCGATCCAGAGAAACTACCCCGTGCCAGACGCCTTTAAAAAGCACTACCGGCCTATCCAGCAGGAAACAGTCTATCTTTCGCGCGTCCCGATCACGGGCAACGTAAAGCAAAACACGCCCTTTGACCGGCTCGAAGGTCTCAAAAGTACCGGGGTGCCGCTCCAGATCGCCGATTACCCTGTCCCTGACCACCAAATAAGCTATACGCCATCCGTGCCCCCTGCTTTCGCTGAGCACTATGCGGAAAAGATTCTTGCCTTTGTCTTTGGTTTGTATGTCAGGGTAGTGTATTAACTTGCCGTATCTTCGGAAGCTCGCGGGAGTTATCTTTTTAGGCATGCTTTATAGAGATGATAATCCACGGTCTATGGACCGCAGTCCATAGTAACAGCTTTTTATTGCCGCGGCCTTCATACTTCTTAACCGCAGTATGCTTCTATTGTGAATGGTCGGGGCGACAGGATTTGAACCTGTGACCTCAACGTCCCGAACGTTGCGCTCTAGCCAAGCTGAGCCACGCCCCGATTATAACTCTTTGATTTTTTCAAGCGGGCCTCGCCGACGCTGCAATGGCGGGCCACATCCCGATATTCACTATTTGCAATTATGAAGCCTTCATTATATCAAAAACATACCGGAATTCAAGAAGATTGAGCAAGCACCGCCTTGACGAGCATATCGAATTCAAGATTTACCGTCTGCCCCGGCCCTTTTAACCCCAGGGTAGTGTGCTCCGCGGTGAAAGGTATCACGAACACCGTAAAAAACGAGGGTTTCACTTCCGCCGCTGTCAGGCTGATGCCGTCCACGGCAATCGAGCCCTTTGAAACCAAGTTCTTCCTGAAACGCTCCGGCAAAAAAATGCTGAAAGCCAGGTTCCCGGCGCGATAACCCTTGGCGCGTATCGCCGAACAGCAATCCACGTGCCCGCTGACGAAGTGCCCGGAGATACGGCTGTCCGCCCGCAGAGATCTCTCGAGGTTGACTTCTACCCCCGGCGTGAACCTGCCGATATTGCTGACCTTCAAGGTTTCGGGCATCACGTCGAACTCCAGGAGACCGCTTTTGTTGCCGGTCACGGTCAAACAAACTCCGTTTACGGCCACGCTGTCACCTGCGACCGTCCCTTCAGCGGCTATGCCGGCCTGAACCTGCAGAAGGGAACAACCGGAACGAACGGATAGCCCGCGCACCACACCCAATTCTTCCACGATACCGCTAAACATACCCCTCCACTAGAAAATCCTCTCCGATACGTTTCAACTCCACCTTCTTCAAAAGCACGGCCTTATCTACCTTTTTCACGCCGCGCCCCATCACCGAACCGAGGGCGTCCTTGCCGCCTATGATTTTAGGGCTGATGAAAAAGAACACCTTATCTACCAGTCTCTCGTCGAACAATGACCCTATGAGCGTGCCGCCTCCTTCCGCGAACACGCTGGTGATACCGGCAGCGGCAAGTTTCTTCAGCAGGGCGCGCAGGTTAATCTGTCCGTTCTTCTCCCCTATATCCAAGATACGGGCCTTGGCGGCCAGAATCTGCCGGTTTTCCGTCTCCTGGCCGGCGAGTTCCGGCAGAGTGGCAAGGACGACTTTCGCCCCCGGAGAAAATATCTTGGCGGTGCAAGGCGTGCTCAGTTGGCTGTCCACGATCACTTTATAAGGCCGCAGTTGCGTGCCTTCGGCTTCCAGCCGCGGGTCATCCCGTAAAACTGTATTCACCCCCACCATCACAGCTTCGAAATCCCCCCTAAGCCTGCGCGCGTATCCCCTGGCTTCAGCCGAGGTGACCCAGTGTGAATCGCCGTCGGAGGTAGCAATGCGCCCGTCCAAAGACTGCCCTACCTTAACCGCTACGAACGGCAGCTTAGTGGTTATGTATTTAATGAACACCTCATTTATCTTTCTTAACTCATCTTCAAGCACGCCGCAGCGGACTTTTATCCCTTTGGCGCGCAGTATCTCCATTCCTTTGCCGTTGTTCAACGGATTGGGATCCTGCATACCTGCCACGACTTCTTTTATGCCGCTTTCTATGATACGATCCACGCAGGGAGGCGTCCTGCCGTAGTGCGCGCATGGCTCCAGGGTCACATAAAGCGTTGCTCCGGCGGCATTACCGCCTGCTTCATTCAGGGCAGATATCTCGGCGTGCGGCAGGCCGGCCTTCTCATGATACCCCCGGCCGATAATCCTGTCCTCTTTGACCACAAGCGCGCCGACCATTGGATTTGGAAAGGTCATCCCCTTGGCCTTTAAAGCCAACCGCATAGCCATCTGCATATATTTTTCGTCGTTCATTTTTTCACCGCTTTCCTCAATTTGTCCAACAAATCGTCGGTAAGCACCGCCTTGCCGAGGTTTACGGCGGGTTTGCCTTTACCGTGAAAATCGGACCCGCCGGTCGCCAGCAGGCCGAGCTCTCCGGCGAGCGAGAGATACTTGGCGCGCATCT
>JBAZDY010000029.1:0-16992 GCA_041654215.1 Candidatus Omnitrophota bacterium | reverse complement strand
TCTTGCGCCGCAATATTCACCATTTTCACACCCCCGAAGCTTCAAAACCCCATGTTCAACCCCGCCCCCCGGGAAGGGGTGCCGGTGCATATGCGCCGCTACCCCCTTGACACCGGGACGGGGGGTGTGATATAAGAGCGGGAAAATAAGGAGATTTAAAAATGTGCCAATGCGATAAAAAGTTTTTCCGGGTTAGAGTGCGGCGAGGAAATTATTCGGCTTTCAATGGATATAAATTTACTTCTTCGGATTATTCGGCTCTGCATTGTTTAAGATGCGGCGACGAATGGCGCACAAAAGCGGAATATGTCAGGAAAACTCCGGATCTTAGGGAAGCCGAATATGAAGCGGCTAGAGATTTGCGCCAAATTAATCAAATTTATTATGTTCAAGAAACGATATATTAAGAAAGGGGAAGACAATGAAAACTATAGCGCCGCTTCAAAATATAAAGCTTGCAATTCATTTCGGTGCGCTCGCCGATCCTTTGATTAATCAAGTGAAAGCCCAGGGTTATCGATATCCGCCTGGAATAGATTATTTGCAGGGATGCGCGGACATGATTACAAGGTTGAAAGTCGCGCTCATTTTATCAGACGGCGAAGCCGAAAAAGCGCGCCGCCGTCTTTTAAAACGCCTCACCGAATTGATTTTGAAAGGTGAAAATCAATGAGAATTCACAAGCTCGCGGTAAAAACTTATATGTCCGCAATCGGCGCCACAAGCTTTCTATTAAAAGCCGATGCTGACGGCGAAATTGTTATTATGTTTTACGCCGGCCGCCGGCTTTTAGAAACGCAGGCGGCGGAAAGCTTCGATTACGATTATTTTGACGACTTCTTTTCTGAAGTCAAAAAGATAGTCAAAGATTCTCATCTTCATTTAGTAAAGGGGTCGAAATGCCGACATTGAAAATCACGCTTTCGACGCACAAAAGAAAAAACGCATGGATGTTAACTGAAGGCCAAAGCTTTTCTTCTTCCATCGACTTTTTCGGTGTAGCGCTCGCGGTAAAAAATGAAGGGCTTCACCAAGCGCTTTATTTAACTATCGAGGAATCCAAACCTGCAAAGAAAGGACCAAAGAAATGAGACAAGGCGCGTTTCCAGGCTTTCAAATTATTTTCGATTTATATTGCATTTGCTCCGGCTTTTGCTACTCAAAAATTCTGCACACATTTTATGTCTACTTCGCTTTTTGGACTTTCGTTTTTCCGCTGAAAGTCCGGACGCAGCCGGAAAGCGAATTTCGGCGCTTTGTTTGGGTGTATCTTTTCGCCCTGTTTACGATTGCGCTCGGGGGCCTCATGCTCATGAAATGGGCTTGCTAAAGCCGCTTTATTGTGCTATCGCTTATTCTTATCAGGAGCGACCATATGGCGACAGGATACGATTTGAGCGCGGAAGAAGCGGCCCCGATCCTTGCGGAGCGCAACATCGACCGATACACCGTTTTGCCGCTCGAAGGCATACCGATCACGTACAAAGGAAAACAGGCATGGATCATGCAAAGCGATGTTTACATTCCTTTTTCAGAGACGCGGCCGGACGGCGTTCATTTCGTATACGTCGCCGGTCCTGATGAACAGACGCCTGAACCGGAGGAATCTATTTTTGATCGGATCATGAAAATCGCCGGCTTGGGAATAGCTGTTTACGCCGGCGTGAGCCTTTTAAATGTCTTTAAGAAATCGAATTGACTATCGGATAGCGGCCGCAATGAAGCGCCGCCGCGTCCGGCTTATGGCCGGCGAAATATACGCTTGCTATTGTGCCGGCGAAAGCATTGCGGCGCTTGTCAAGCGGTTAAAGGCGTCGCGCCGCCGCGTTTTGGCGGCGATTTCACAAGGGGGCGATAATGGCTAAATGTCCGGTTTGCGACGAAGAAATTTTGATTGACGGCGAAGAAGACGAAATAGAAATCGGCGAAGACATTGATTGCCCCGGGTGCTTGGCTCTTCTTTTCGTTTCCAGCGTCAAGCCGCTGGAATTTTCAGAACAATTGGAAGACGAAAACGATTTTGAACACCCCGGCGATTATGACGACGACGACGATTTTGACTGGAACGACGATTATGAAGGCGACGAAGACTAAAGTTTTCTTCCGGCCGGCCGATAACGCTTTTATGAAAATTCAATTGATAGCTACGAATGAAGAACCGCAATATGCGCTTTCCTGCCGGTATCGGGGGTGCGGCGAAGCGACGCCTCACCGCTTCGAAATACCGGCCGGCGGCGTCTGCCTTCCGCTCTGCATGGATCATGCCGAATTTTTAGCTGGTTTGGGGACGCCGGCGCCTGTCGAAGATTTAAGAGCGCCGGCCTTTTCCAAGATCGGATAAAACAATCGCGGCCGCTATGGCGGCGAGAATCCAAAGCGGCCAATCTATCGCAACAGTTTCGACGCGGAAATCCGGAGTTATTTCCTCGCCTGTAATCGGATCGTAATAGACTTCATTTTCCATCGTTTTCACGCCGTTCGCACATAGGGCATGAGGCCCGAATTATTTTAACGTCCGCGTGAAGCTCGCCTATTTTTTCAATGCCGGATTCGCATTTTTCCAGCCGTCGGTCCATACTGTTATAGATTACGGCGATAAGGCCTATCATAAGGCTTCCCAAAACGCCCAGGGCGGCGACAGGATTGATTTCGAGCGCTTGTCCGGCCTTAGACAAGGCGGCCATAAGAAAAGCGCTCATATTACACCCTATAGAAGATGTGCAGCTCTACGTTTGCATTGACAAGCGTAGCTTGCGCCGATATCCGCGTCCCGATCGGTATGTTGAGAGGCGCATTCAGCAAATTCCAGCCTAACTGTGCGAGCGCCGGCACGTTGAAATGCATCAAAAGGACTTCCGCCCCCGGCGCGCCCAGGCCTAAATCGATTTCGTTCGCGCCGGCCGCCGTATCGGTATTGATGAATTGCACCCAAAGGGAAGCGCCAAGCGTCGCCGGCACAAGTTCTGTATAGCCCGCGCCCGCCACAAGCAAAATAATATTCGAATCCTGGATTGTGTTAGGCAAAGCGCCGGGGTAGGCGACAGGAAGGGAAACCGGCAATTGCGCCACCATAGCCGCTTGCGAGGCCGCTTGCACTTGCGCGCTTAATTGCGCCGCCGTTCCAAGTCTGCAGATTGAATTCATGATTGGACGCCTTTCGTTAAGAACTTAGCTGTTGAAAAGTCGTATTTACATCGACGCCGAGCCGGCCGGCGACATACGCCGCATACTGCGCTTGATTGCCTTCAGCGTATTTGCTGAAAAAGCTTGCAAGCGAGTCCGCCGGCGAGTATATATGCGAGCCGCCGGTGAACACAAGGCGCAATTGACGCTTCAAGGCGGCGAGGCCCGAAGCGTAAGAATTAAAAATTATATGCCCCGTTTCGTCAAGGCCTATTTGGCCGGCGAGTCCCTGCACATTGCGCAGATTGCCGGGGTTGTTATTCCGGAAAGAGCGCGAGCCGGGATACCAGCCTTCAAATTCTTGAATTGCCGCGCTCATTGCGTCTATAACGGCTTCGACGCCGGCCGAAATCGCTTTTTCGCCTTTAATCGCCATAAGAATCAACCCCGCAATTGTAGCGCCTATTAGCCACTTCATAGCGCAATATAGCCTTGTTCGACCTGAAATTGCGTCATATCGCAAGTGATTATTTCACGCTGAGAGCCGAAAAAGCCGCAAAATATTTCAAGGCCTTTTGTCAATGCATAGCCGGGGCACCGCAAGGTTGCCGGCACGTATGCGGTATAAGCTCCGACGCCGCCGATTCGGAATTCATAAGGACTTGCGCTTATATCGTCCGATCCGCCTACTCCAATTGTAAATGTGAAATTAACGCGCACGTCCGCGAGCGCAAAACCGTCTCCGCCTACTACGGCGGCGTTTTTCACGATAATGCCCGGGGGGCCGTTGTTCCACCCTATTGTTTCATGCGCGTATACGGTGTTATGGTTTGTATTGGAAAGACCCAGGCCGAACATTGAAACAATTGGCGTCCCGGCGTTTTCAAGATATTCCCATGCAATGCCGCAATTGCAATCATGAGAGGCGACTGCGTTTGAAAACGCCATATTTTCCAGGCGAAGGCGGACAGTTATAAGGCCGGTGACAGGATCGGGGAAGACGCGGAAGCGCGCCCGAGCGCCCATGCGTTGAAGTCTATCGACAGTCCGCACGGTACCGGCTAGGCGAAGGCCGCCCCCGGGAAGCTCAGTTAAAAATTCGTTCGCTACGCTCCAGGGGTATATAGGCGCCCAAAGTCCTGACGAAGCGTGAAAATTAGTGATTGTCGCGCGAGGATCGGAAGCCGGTACGACGCCGCCTGTCGCGCCGATTACAAGGCCGGTGAGAGATTGCTTTGTTTCGCTCTGAAAATAGCTCATGAGGCCGCCTAAACAAGCTGTGCTGTAGCGTAGCAGAGTACGGATAAAAGAGCGTTCGCGGCGTCCGCGATAGCATTTAATTGTACGCACATGCCATCAAAAACTATCGTATTCCCCGGCGCGAGAAGTTGGCCGGCTTCGACGCCGCCGCCGAAATTCGGCGCGCCGCCGATCCGGATATTTTGCGCGGCCGGCGACGAATTCCGAAGCGTGACAAGGTATTTCCGCAATGGGTCCAATGTGCCGGCCGCAAAGTTCAAAACCGGGACAAGGGCGAGGCCTATTGTGAAATTTTGTTCGAGCGCCGGAACATTGTAGCGCATCGATGCAATCAACATCAGCATGTGCTGATCGATTGATAGCACGGTAGGAAAAAGAGTAATATCGGCCTTTGAACTGCCCGCCGTTTGTACTTTCATTATGCCCTCGTTGTTCGAGTCCAAAAGATGCGCAACCGGCACCCCAGGCCCGCCGTCGCCGCGTAAAAATCCGCAATGTCTAAAACCACTTCCGGCGGATCGATCAGGCCCATGCCAGGGCTTATCGCCATATCGCGCTGGTATTGCATCGCCTCATGGTAGCTCATTTGCTGCAATCCGCCGCCGTCAAGGATATTCTGATCGGCCGTTGAAAAAAGCACCGCTTTGCCGGGGTCGAGTTCAATCCCGTTTATCAAGCTTGTGCCGGCGTCGCCTACCGATACATTTGTCCCGTTCGCCAAATCGGCTTGAATGAAAAGCGTTATGGCCGGCTGACGCGCTTTATTAAGGCTAATGCACGTCGGCATGTTCGAAACGGCGAAGGCCGGCAAGGCTATTGAGTAGCAATGCGGCCGTTGATAAAATTCGCGGGGCGCGCTCGCCGGCCGGCGCGCCCTTCTATCGATATCGGGCGGGGCTTGGCGCATCGCTACCTCTCATATCTTCGGACTTTGAAGACTTTGAAGCCGCAAAGTACGACGCTGACAAGCGCGGCCGCAACATCATTGTTTATCAGCGTAACGGTGAAATTCCCGCCGCCCTTCAAAATCTTTGGTTCCGGCCAAATGAAAGGCAATTGCGCCGTCCCGAAAATCGTATTTGTGTGGATCGGCTGATTTTGCAGATTGCGCCCCGAAGAGCTGTCCGTCATTACAACAGCGTAATCGGGGTTGACTACCGGCGTCCCCGGCGCGGAATAGGCCGCCATATTTCCGTATCGAATGACAAAATCGGCGTCGTTGTCGATAGGAATATTAATCGGGACGTTTGCGCCTGGAATGAAAAGACCGATTGGGAAAATCGCCTCGTAGAAAAAAGGGTCTAACTCGATTTCGCCGGCGCGCGAGGATGCGATAAGATCATCCATTAACATGATAATTTTCTCCCGCTAAAACAAAATTGGAAGCAAGGGCGCGGCCGGAAACCGGATAGGAAACGCGCCGCGCCCGCTTTTTTATTGGCCTAAGCGGCCATAAAAATTCTATTGCACCGGGCGAAGCAAATCGCCGTCAAGTCCAACCCAAATGTTGATGTTGCCCTGATCGAGCGTAACAGGGCCGGCCGGCCAAAGAAGATCGATAGCGAAATTCATTTGGGGGCCGATGAAAACCGGAACGCTGAGAGAATAGACCGCGCGCGGATCTTCGACGCCGTTGTTTGCGTACTGCACCACTACATCGATATCGCCGGTTTGGAAGAAGGGTTTTATCCCGCCGCCCGCCGGAAGCATCCAAAGCGGCCATTGCCCGTAATTCTTTTGTCCGATTGTGAACTGCAGAACGCCGGTTTCAAGCAACAGCGCGGCATCGTCTACCGAACCGGTTTGAGGGTTGCCATCGGCGGCCGCCGTTGTCACAAAGGGATCGCCGAGCATCTTTACGCGAATGGCGCGGACAAAAAACGCCTTCGGACTCGCCAATTGGCCGGCGATTTCCATATTTCCCAAGTTAAGAGTCGCGCGGATAGCGCCAAAAGCGCGCAGTGCGTTTGTCGCGGCGCTGACATAAGGCACGGTGTCATACCATGTCCAGCCGATTTTTTCGAGCGCGTTTCCATACTGGCTGTTATACCGCTGGAATTCCGGCCCGTAGTTTATCCCAAAAGAACTAAGATCCATGATATTTCACTCCTGAAAAAAAAATGTTTACAAAGTTAACTGCGAACCGAAACCTTAAAACCTCGAATTAGGGTCGACGCGGCTCGGAACGTGAGCGAGCGCCATGCTTCCGCCGCCATTGCCGCCGATGTATCGCCCTAAGAAGGGCTGTCCGGCCAAAACGGGGCGGGGGCCTTGCGATACGACGCGGCCGCCGGGAATATAGCCGGAAAAGCCGCTGAAAAGCGTCGGCACGAATTCAACGACGGCCGAAGCGAGCAAATAGGTCACGCCGCCGATTGCAAGGTATTTCCCGGCGTCGCGGCCTAAAAATTTTCCGCCAAGAAACGAAACGCCGGCGACAGACGCGGCCTTGACGGCCCACTTGCCTATTTCGGTGCCGGTGATGGAAGCCGGCAAAAAGCCCTTTGCAAGGCCTTCCAGCGCGGGCGGCGCAATGAAGCCGGCCCCGGCGTAAAGAATTTCATTCACGCTCATGCCGAGAATTCTATTGCCGCCGAAAAGCGGGGGATTCCGGCGCGCTCGCCTGTATGAGCGCCGGCGCGGATTGCCGAAATAAACATTTTTGCGGGGCGCTCGCCGCCTGTAAGTCCGCCGGCGGGGCGCAAGCGCGGCGAATGAGCGCCGGCGCGAAGCGCGCCGTTTGCGGGGCGCGGACGCGCGCTTGGATACAAACTGCCCTTTCCTGTTTCGTCTTCGAGCCATAATTTTTACTCTCCTTTTTGACGCCTTGCGGCGCGGATTCAATGAAATCAAATGAGGGTTTATTAGATAAGGCTCGCCGTCGAAATCCTTCCAAAGCCTTGTCATCGCGCCCCCTTCCGAGTATAGGATATTGCAAACAATAAAAGCCCGCCGCCCAAAACCCAGGGAAGCGCCGCTTTCAGGCCCGAAGATATTGAATAAAACGGATTCGAATAAAGCGAATCATAATAGCGCTGATATAAAAGATCCATCATTTCAGGCGGCGGCGCGGTTCCTTCGCTTGCAAAGGCCGCTTCGACCTTTTTAATATTGGCGAGCGTCGGGGCCGCAAAGGCCTGAGCCGTCGCGGTTACGCTCGCGCCGGTCACGCCGAATTTTGACAGAAAACTTTGCACGTCGGTCCAGGCGCTACCGTACATTTTGGCCTCGTTTCCTGAAAATGAGAAATGCGAGCAAACCCAGGCCGCCCCATAATAGAAGGCTTCCGCCGCCTATTCCGGAAAGCGAAAGGCCGCCTTCGGGGAATAATTCTGCGCTCGCCTGTTTAATCGCCTCGATTGCGCCGGCCCCGGTAGTCGATGCTATTTCCTGCGCTTTTGCAATCGTCGATTCGATTGCGCCAAGCGGCGCATTCTGCGCTTCGCCGGCCGTCCGGACCAATTGCGGAATCGTATAGACGATTTCGTTTTCGCGCGCGGCCGCTTCTTTGGCCGCTTCGTATTCGGTGCCGGCGGAAGCGCCGGCGAAAGAATTTTCCATCGATACGCCGAAGCGCTCGAAAACCGGCTGTAAATGCGCGACGAATTGAAAATCGGCGTTTTCGGCCGTATTGCGCCCTTCCGCCACCGCAAGGCGAAGGGTTGCGAGCGTATGGTAAGCGTTCGCCAAAACATGCTCGAAACCGTAATCGGCCATTAAAGCGGAATAATCGTAATTGTCGGGGACAAAATAATTCGCTTCGTAGTCGGCGAGTGAAAGGCTTTGCATCGGCTTTCCGTTTCCGGAAGGCCGCCGGCGGGGAAATGAAGGCGGGCCGTCCCAAATTTCCCTTCCGGCGGCCCGCCTTTTTTGAAATGTGAATTAAACTATAAGCCTAAACGCTTTTTATTGTCAAGCTTCCGTCTGAATTCCCGAAGACGCCGGCGTTATGGCGGCGAGAAAACTTGTGCCGGTACATATGGCCGGCGGCGCGACAGGCGGCGTCGCATCTATGGCCGGGGCCTTTGCGCGCTACGATTTCCTCGATGCGCTCATAGACTTTCACGCACGGCGGATTGCTTGCCGCCTTGCGTCCGATTGTTTTACGCCGGCGCTTTTCCGGCGCGCGATATCGCGGGCACCCAGGCAAATGTTCGGGGCCGGGAGCAAAAGCCGGCGCCGGCACGTCCGTCAAGCAATAGCCGCATCTTTCCCAATTCGGCGGATTCGTCCCGTATTCATCGGCTATATCGCTCATGCCGGCCCCCATTCCGCGATAGTAGGCGGACTCTGAAGGCGGCCGCCCCGAGCGCCGGCCTAGCGTCGAATGAAGCGCCGCTTCTTCGCGGACAAGGCGCGTTTCCGGCCGCGTCAATGGATTTTCCAGGCCGCCCGATTGCACCCAATATATAGCTGCGATTTTCGCGGCTTCCTGCGGGCTTCTATAAGTTCCTATCCGTTCCCATAGGCCGTATTTTCCAGGCGTGATCTGAAGAAGATAGCCCATAAAGCGCCCGCGCTCGCTTGTGTATGGGCTAATGTGAAACTGCGGGGCCGGCCACGGACCTGTGGTAAAAGTATAGCCGTATTTTCCGCCGCCGGCCGTCCCGCCAGCATGGCGCGCCCACTTTGCAATACCGGGAATTTTCATTTCGTTCCTTTCACGGCCCGCGCCCAATTTTCACACGCTCGCATTATTCCTTGCTGCAGCAAGTAAATTGCATTGCGGACGGCCGGCGATTCGATGAATTCCGCCGGATGACAGCTAAGCAAATGCGCATACATTTCGACCTTGTCCGGCCGCATCTTCGCGCCGCATAGCTCGCACACTGCAGAATCCCGCTTCGCCGGCCGCTTGTTCATTTCGTCCCACAATCGGTTTAATAGTCCGCCATTGCAGACTGTTTTCATATCGGCTTTTTAGTTTGCGCCGGCGCGTCGTCGTCCGGTATGTCAAGAGTCTTTCGAATCATATCGCAGATCGGAAGAACAAGCGCATCGTCTAATTCGCTTTTCGTCCCGAGCACGAAATTTTCCACAAAATCCAGAAACATATCGATGAACTTTTTGAGCAGCTCGGGCGAAAACATGCCGAGCAAAACGCCGACAAGCTTTGCAATCAAATAACTCTTCATAGCTGACACCCCTTTTGAAACGCCGCCGGCGAAGACGTGATAGACGCCTTTGCCGATCCAGGCGAACGGTTTGAATAGAAAAAACATAAGGCCCCTTTCAAGATTTTATTTCTTCAAATAAATAATTCCCTTCAAGCTTTCGCGGAATAGGCACCGTTACATCAATCGGATTCCACTCTTCCCGGTTCGGAAAGCGATACACAGCGAAAACATGGGAAAAGCTTCCGTCCTGTAATTCGCCTGTAGCTACGAAAGCCGTTTCCGCGCCGGCGCTCGCAAGCAAAGCGGCGGCGAGCATCGCTAAATCGTCGCAATCGCCCGCGGTCCGCCCATGCTTCCAGATTTCCGAAATCATTATTTTCGGCGAAATCAATACTTCTTCGAATTCGTCGATTACCGTGACATGCAAGCGAAGCCATGATTCGAGCGCCCGGGCGAAGCGCTCGGGACTGCCGGAGCTGTCAAGCTGCAATATGTCAAGCGCGACGTGCCGGGGAAGCTGGCTATGTATCGCTTCAATCGTGAGCCGCTTCATTTCCATCAGCGTTTGCTTCGCGCCCAGGCGTCCCGGGAGAAGGCTCGATTTCCGCATTTCCATTTAAACCTCTTTTCACCGCATCGAACAATTCTTTGAACCATTCGAAATAGGGTGGCTCTTTTAATTGAGGATCAAAGGCCGCAAGCTCTTCAAACGGCCGATTAACAAGATTGGCGAAAGGCCGCCACTTCGGATCTTCGATATTATCGAGAATCAAGTCCGCATATAATAAAGGATCTTTGACCCAGGCTTCGCCGATCTTTCCGAGCGCCGCTTTCTTCTTCAGTTCGGATATCCCCCAGGATAAAAACCGCTGTATCGCGCCCATATCGCCCCCGTTTGCATGTTCGCCCGCATCGGCGGCCGGCGCATTAGGCCTCATCGCGCCCAGTATCGCCGGCACTTTGTTTATGGCGTCGCCGATAAGCTTCGGCCAAAACGCCTTCGGATCTTCGCCCGCTACAGCCTCGCGGCTAAGCTCCATTGTCGATTTCACAAGCTCTAGAACCGGCGTGAGGGCCGCCATAGGATCGGCCGCCTTCGGAGTCATCGCGGCTATGTCCCGCATCATCGCGGTTACATCGGCCATGGTAACCCCGGCGGCTTGCGGCTTGGCCGTAGCATTCGCTTCGATGAGGCGCAGGATCATTTCCTGTTGACGATTCAGACTTTCTCGAAGGGCCGACAATTCCCCGTTATTGCTTCCGGACTCCCGCTCGGGCGCATACTGGCGTTTAAGCGGATCGTCCGGCGGCTCGAAGATGGAAACGGCCCGAAATCCGCCGGTGACATAGCGGCCATTGTTGAGCGCTTGAAGCTGATACTTCCCGCCGCCCCACCGCTTCAAAATAAAATCTTCCGTGACAACGGAAGGTTCGGCCGAGCCGCAATAGGATTTTTGGCCGTCTATCATTTTATAGACTTTGATAAGGTTCGCCGAAGTTCCCAATTGCCCGAAGAAAACCGCAAGCTCTTCAAGCTCCGGATCGGGGGCCGGCTCGATTGCTTCCTGTTCGAGTTCCGGCGTTTCTTCCGTCGTCGTCGTAATGACTTTTTTCTTTGTCATCGCGCGCCCCCTTTCTTATGCCCGAGCGCGATTTCTTCGGCTTCAATGCTTTTCTTTCTCGGTTCGCTTGGCTCATTTCTTATCCGGGTTAGAAAATCTTCGGGCGATTCGTTTGGAAGCGCAGAATTAGTATAAGCCGGCCCGGGAAGAAATTCTTTGCATTTCGCCGTCATTCTGCAAAGTTTAATTCCGTCGCCGTCGCGCGGCTTGGCGACAAAATGAATGCACGTTTCCGCGTAACAGCGCTTTTGGGGCGATTCTTCAGATTTTATAGCAGACGATTGCTCTACTTCCGGCAAGGGCGCATAGGCCGGGGCGGGCGGAAGGCAGTCATTGCAAGGGGTATTGCAGACGCGGACGCCTGATGAATCTTTTTCTGGCAGATCGTCTCTATGGGGGCACATGCCAATTGCGCAATTGACGGCGCGGGAGTTAGGCGCTTCTTCGCCGCCGCCGTCGCCTTCCATCATAGCCGGCTGACTTCCCACTATCATGCTTTGCTGCATTCCGGCTTTCTTGATAATTTGCGAGGCCGTCAAAACAAGACTGTCGGCGAGCGTAAGAAGCGGGATAGGCTTATCGCATGATATTCGCATCTTTCCGCTGCTAACATCGACTAAAAGCGTAATCTTGAAAACTGGAAGCGCTTGCGTCTGCGCTTGTGTGAAGCGCCCGGGGAAGGGCGGCTTTTGGTGAAATCTTTGATGCGACATAGTTCCGGTTTCCTTTCTGAAAAAAAGTTATTTGCGAGAATTGAAAATCAAAAACAGCGCCAAAGCGCCGCCGGCGATTAATAGAATATCGCCGTATTCGTCGAAAAATCCGCCGTCCGCCTGTGATGTAATTGGCGCGCCGGTAAGCGGGTTATAGTACTGCGTCGTCTGCACCGGAAGCGTCGTTACATTTCCGCCGCTTCCGATCACGCTCGGGAGTATGTTCGAAAGCGCCCCGGCCCCCGATTGAAATATATTGCTGAAAACTCCCCAGTCGAAGCCCATGCCTGTACGTCCGGCCGCTTGATACATTTTTATCTCCTGTTGCGCGCGTCGCCTGAAAACAGCAATAGCGCGAGAAGAGCGCCGCCGGCCCACATCAGCGCAGTCGTGTTTGATTTAAAAAATCCTGTAATGGAAGATTGCGCCGGCGTCTGCGCGCCGGGAATAATAATTTCGCCGCCGGAACTTTGCGGGGCTTCGCTTACGCTTTCCTGTATTTGCGCCGCGACGGCCGGCGCGGGGATTAGCGCCGCTTCATATCGAAAGAAGTCCGGAACCGTATCGGAAAACGTGTTTAACCAAGTTTGATTGATGCGCGCCGGATTTCCGCTTTGAATGTATTCAATCAATCCCGAAAGCCAGTCTTGCCCGTATGTATAGCCGGACGAGGATTTTTGATCGGCGGCGAGCCTGTCAAGAAAGCTTTGCCCGTTTTTCGAATACATGTAAAGGATCATGCGCGGGCTGTCGAGTATTTGCACAGCGTATCGATAGGCCGAATTGACGCCTTTCGTAGTGAAGCCGAGCGCGTAATAATAGGCTATCACTTCATTTTTGTTGAGCGTAACGCCATAATGTTTTTTAGCTTCGCCAACAATAGTGTCGTACGCTTGCGGATTCGCCGCGTTAACAAGCGCGCTTATCGCGCCGCTGACTAATTGAAAAACTTGGATCGGGGAATCTAACATTGCATCCTTTCCGGCGCGGACCCTTTCGAGCCGGCCCGCGCTTTTCCGAGCCTGGAAGGATTGAATTGCAGAATCGATAATAGCAGATTTTTTCGGCTTAGGCTATAAGTTCCGAAGCTTTCCACGGCCGGCTGTCGTTTTCTATCCGGCACCGCTTGTCTAGCACAGGCCGGAATTGCCGGGGCCTTTCGACGCGCCGAACGGTTCGCTCGCCGGCGCGGATCGATTCGGTGAAACCGATCATGCGTTCGGACAGGATCTTTTCGCCGGCGAAATATTTTTCGGCGAGCGCCCTGTCTTCTTCTTTGCGCTTTTCTTCGTCGTCGTTCTTTGAGCGCGGAAGGCCTTTGACTTTGTACTCGCCCTGAAAACGGTATTCTTTGAGCCGGTAAGCCTGGAATTTCCCGCGCCCTTCGTAATGAAGCGCCCCGAGTCCGGAATCGGTTTCGTATTCGCCGGATGTGAAAAGAGAATCGGTGTCGGTGTACCAGTTGGGGGCGCGCCGCAAAAGATCGTATTGCATGGAACGCGCGCGGCTTGTAATCGCCGCCGAAATGTGCGGGAGTATATGCGCGGCGCGGCTTTCCGTGAATTCCCAGGCTAGACCGTTCGGCAAAGGATAGGCCCCGGGCCGGCCGTCGTCTACAAAGAAAGTCCTTTGCTCGCGCCTTTGGCCGAATTTCCCATATAGCGAATTCATCAGAATTTTAGAGATGTAGCGCTTTCCGCTCTTCCCTTCTTCTTCCGCCTTCTTCTTCATTTCAAACAAGCCGAGCGCGTATTCGCGCATGATCGGTTCGGCGTGAAAAAGCTTGCCGGCGATTACATTGACCGAAGCGCCGTCTTCAATAGCGCGCCGCAAGTCCATTGAAGTAAAATATCCGGAAAATTCGCCTACAGGAAAATAAAGCTTGTCATAGCGGAAGGGCAGGATCGGGAGATAGACTTCGGGGTATTTCACCGATGCAAGATAAAATCCGATCCGAGAATCGTCGTCAGGAATCGAGCGCGTTTGATGCAAATATTCGACCGGGACGTTTTCGCGCATCGCGGCCGGGAAAAGAGAATTCACGTCGTAATGATTCAGCTCGCGCTCGTCATAGCGGTATATTTCGCACCGGCCGCCGAAGTAGGCTTTTCGAACGAAGCTTTCTATTTCTTCGTTCGGCTGATAAATGTCTCGCCGCAAAAAGGCGCTTCTAAAAACTCGCATAGCGTGAGAGGCGATAGTCTCAGAGCAAATTTCGAAAGCGTCGAAAAATTGTTCCAATACTTCATAAAGGCCCCTGCAGTCGTGTTCATTATATATCCGGTCTTTGAAATCGAGGCCGCGCAGTTTTTTATGCTGGACTTCGAATTCTATCGTGAGGGTTTCGAGCGATTTCGGCAAAAGCCGGTATGAATCGGTGAAGCGCCAATAGTATTTTCCTTGCCGCACCGTGAGAGAAATCACGCATGAGCCGGCGCAATTGATTTCCATGTACGTATTCGGCTCATGCTCGCGCAACCAGTCGAATACGTAATGAACGTCAAAGCGGCCGCCGAAGTGGGCGAAGAAGCGAAAGCCGGAATATTCGGGCTTCAATACATAGCACAAAAACTCTTCCATCGTCCGGAAGTAGCTGTATTGTTCGCCGTCGAAGAAGCCGCACGAATAAAAAGAAAGGTCTTCTTTAGAAGGGCATTCAATGTCATAGACGGCGAAACGAAACCGGGATTTCGGACCGGGGCGCAATGGTCTTAAAATGCCGCGTACCGTCTCGCCGTTCAAGCTCTGCGATAACATAGAAAAGAAAATCCCCTTTCGCGGCGTGTTTGCGCAAGTTTTCGGTTATGAGCCGGCGCGTTTCGTCGTTTGCGTTTGTGTCCGGCCCGATTTCAATATTGGCGGGAATTTCTATTTCGCGGTTTCGGTAGGGGCCGTCGAAGTTATCGAGCCGAACTACGCCTTTCCGCGCCTTGCGCGATACGCGCGATTGAAAAACGATTTTCAGAGATACAATGCGGCGCATTAAGAACCTTCTTTTTTCAAATTAGCAACCAATTGCTTTAAATCGCCGATCCGTCTTTCCAAATTTTCGCAGTCTTCCGCCCAGTATTTTTCTTTTTCTTGAATAATTAGAACTATCCTTTGCATGAAATTCAACGTTTCAAGCAAATATTCTTTGAGAGAAGAAGTCAAATTTTCTTCGTTGAATTCCCGATAAACCGGCTTGTCAAAATGTCCGGCCGCCCAATGATGATAGACCGCAGCTCGGCTTTGCAGGATTTCGCCGCACTGGCAAAAAATGTTTGCGCAGTTTGCTACAGCCGGCCTGTGTATCGCTTCAAAGTCCGGCCTGTCATTTCCTATCAATACTCGCATGAGGCCCGCCTTTCTTTATTTGACTTTTGTTCTTTCCGTGCATTCGAGCGCTTGACCGCAAATATAGCCGGCCCGCGCAAACTCTACTTTTTTGACGTTTGAAATCGCCGCCGATTGATCTTCGACGCTTTGAATGAGACGCGCGACGTTCTGATTATATTGACCAAATAAACTGAAAACGCGCGCCTGATTTTCAGCGCTTTTCATAAGATCCGCGACGCTTTGATTTAATACTTCCATTTGCTCGGAATACTTTTTCAAAAGCGCTTCCAGCGAATTCATGACATTTCCAATCGCATTGTGAGATTGCAAATAGGTTTCCTGCAAAAACGCTATTCGATTCTCAAGCAATCGCAAAGCCTTTACTACATCTTTATTGGTCGTGAAAATTTTCATCGTTCGGTTTCCTTTCTATGCTTCTTCGTATTCTTCTTCGTCTTCAAGATCGTACATTTCAAAATCAAGGATTTCGTCCCCGTAATCTAACGCCTCGCGCGCGAAGCCGGCGGCGTCTTCGTAGTCGTAAAACCGGAAATCGTCGCCGTCGAAGCCGAGCGCGTCTAAGGCGTCGTCGATATCCTCGTCTTCTTCTTCCGCGAGACGCGCCGCCCGCCGGCCGTAGTCGCGGACTATCGCCGCTTCTTCCCGCTTGATAGCGTCTATTTTCTTCTCTTGCTTCGTCCGGCCGGCCGCCCGCCTCGCGGCCGCCTTCTCCCGATCCTTCGCTATCGCGCGCTCGATTAGCGCGTCCATCTTATTCATATAGCCGCGCCGGACGCGGCGCTCGCCGCCTTGCCGGAATTCGGTTTTAACTTTTTGCTTTGTCGATGGAAGCGCCGAAAGCTTGGCGGCCTTTTGAGGCGTTATAAACCGGCCTTTATAGCGGTATTGCGTTTGCTTCGGCGTTTCGCGCGTAACGTACTTGGAAGGGCCTTTCAGGTTGGATAGCTTCGCGGCTTTTTCGGCGGAAATAAATTTCCCTTTGTACCGAAATCGCGCGGCGGGCATAGAAGATCCTGCGTAAAATTATGGGATTGCTCGCCGGCGCTTCGCGGCTCGGGCAAAGCGCCGGCGCTTTTAAAAATAGGGCTTATAGCGGAAGAAAGTCAAGCGCTAATCTTTCGGCGGCTTGCATCCTCGCGGACATTTGTCGAAGAAATGCCCGATTTCATACTGCGCAACCGTCCGGCCTGATTTCGATTTTGTGTCTTCCAGGCGGCGGACGCCGATATAATGGCCGATTACCGTATCGCCATTGAAGCCTTCGGGGTTGCCAAGCGTTTCCGCGAAAATTTGATCCAATTGCGCGCGGTTTCCGCCAAGCGTGAAATAATTCCCGCCTTCGTCGATGAACTTATAGCCGGGGCCGTACTGCGTTTTTACCATGCCTTGAAAAACGCCTTCGACCATTTCGCCTTCGGCGAGCTTGACAAAATGCGGCTTTGACGGCTTGCGCCATGAAATATTAGGATTAGCCGAGCGTTCGGGAGTTTTCGGATCTTGTTGTTTTGCCATTGTATTCGGTTTCCTTTCGATTGAAAAGTTATAAAGCAACGGAAGTCACAGCCTTTTTCGGATTTTTCAGAGTAACGCCGAAAATGTTATCGGAGCATTTGTATATGACGCATTCAAACGTCCGGCCGCTTGCATCGGTGTAGAATTGTTCGAGCCGGCGATACTTGCCGGCGAGCACATCATTAAGAGCTTGTGCAAAGGTTTTCGAGTTCCACTCGTCCGCCTCGATTTTAGCCGGGGCGGGCGCGGCGCTCGCATTCGCTGTTTTCTTTCTTGGCATTGTCACCTCGATTATGAATGAAGCCT
>JBAZDY010000028.1:0-17108 GCA_041654215.1 Candidatus Omnitrophota bacterium | reverse complement strand
GGTTGTTCTTCTTGGCTTCCCTGACCTTATTCAGCACGTATTCGACGTTGCTCAAACCGTGGGCGATGGCCACGCGGATCTTTTTGCCGTCGATTTGCACTTCGGCTTCCTTGACTCCGTTAAGCCCGCGCAGCTCCTCGAAATCTACCTTCTTGAGGTTTTTGCCGTTCAGCACGAAATACGCGGTGCGTAAAGCGGCTTCCATAACTCCGCCGGTCGCGCCAAAAATTACGCCGGCCCCGGTGTAATCCCCCAGTATATGGTCCGGGTCCTCATCCGGGAGATTGACGAAATCTATACCGGCCTGCTTGATCATTCTCGCCAGCTCGCGCGTGGTCAGCGATACATCCACATCCTGACAGCCGGAGGCGAACATCTCCTCGCATCTCTTGATCTCGTATTTCTTGGAGGTGCAAGGCATTATGGAGACCACGTATATCTTCGCCGGGTCTATGCCTTTCTTTTCCGCGTAATAGGTTTTTGCCAGCACGCCCAGTATCTCCTGCGGGGATTTGCAGGAGGAGAAATATTCAATCATATCGGAATGGAATTTTTCCATAAAATCCACCCAGGACGGACAACAGGTGGTAATAAGAGGCAGCGGGCCTTTTTGTTTGGTGAGACGTTCCACGAACTCTGTGCCTTCTTCCATTATGGTAACGTCTGCCGCGAAATTTGTGTCGAAAACCGCCTTGAACCCCAGCCTGCGCAAAAGCGCGTAAAGCTTCTTGGTGAGATTTGTACCCACCGGATAACCGAAGGCCTCGCCTACCGCCACCCTTACGGCGGGAGCGATCTGTACCACGCAGTATTTATCGGGGTCCTGCAAAGCGGCCCAGACCCTGTTGGTGTCGTCCTTCTCCACTATAGCACCGGTCGGGCAATGATTGGAGCACTGTCCGCACCTGACGCAGGGGGAATCCGCAAGTTTGATGTCCCCTGCCGGCGATATGCGGGTTTCGAACCCTCTCTCCAGAAAAGAAAGCGCCCAGACATTCTGCATATTCTGACAGACGTCCACGCACCTGCCGCAGAGTATGCATTTCTGCGGCTCCAGCACGATGGTGCCGGTCGAATCGTCCGGCGGCAGAGGCGAAAGAAAGTTCTTGAACGATTCCTGCCTGATACCGAAATCTGCGGCGAGTTTCTGCAATTCGCAATCGTTGTTGCGCCCGCATTTAAGGCAGTCGTTGGGATGCTTGGAAAGTATCAACTCCAGGACGGTGCGCCTGACGGATATGATCTCCGGGTCATGCGTGATAATGTCCATTCCTTCTTCAAGGGGCGTGCAGCAGGCGCGCAGCATCTTCGCCGAACCCTTGACCTTGACGATACAGATGCCGCAGGCAGCAGAGGCGTGGAGGTCCGGGTGTTTACAGAGCGTGGGGATCTTCACCTGGACGGTGCCGGCCGCTTCCAGGATGGTGGTGCCTTTCTCCACCTGCACTTCAATGCCGTTTATTTTTGCCTTTATCAACATCTTCACTCCTTGGCGATGGCCTGGAATTTACAGACTTCGAAGCACTTGCCGCACTTTACGCATTTAGAAACGTCTATAAAGAAACCTTTTTCCCTGTCGCCTTCTATGGCGTTGACGGGGCAATTGATCACGCATACGCGGCAGCGTTTGCATTTATCCTGTATTATGGAATACGTCATCAGGCTGCGGCATTTGTGCGAGCGGCATTTCCTGTTGATGATATGTTCGCGGTATTCCTGTTCGAAATACCTCAAAGTGGACATTACCGGATTGGCGGCCGTCTGGCCCAGGGCGCACAGCGACGCCCTCTGCATAGCCAGTGCCAAGCGGCGCAGCTTGTCGAGGTCCTCAAGAGAACCGCTTCCTTCGGCGATGCCGTTGAGCAGATTCAGCATCTGGTATCCTCCTATGCGGCACGGCGCGCATTTGCCGCAAGACTCTTCCACGCAGAAGCCCAGATAAAACTTGGCGATATCGACTATGCAGTCGCTTTCATCCATAACGATCATCCCGCCGGAACCCATGATGGAACCGAGTTTCTGCAGGTTCTCATAATCCACCGGGGTATCCAGTCGGTCCACGGGTATAACCCCTCCGGAAGGTCCTCCGGTCTGCACCGCCTTGATCGGCTTGTCGCCGAGCATGCCTCCGCCGATATCGAAAACTATCTCGCGCAAAGTGATGCCCATCGGGACTTCCACCAGCCCGGAATTCCTGACCTTGCCGGTGAGGGCAAAAACCTTGGTGCCCTTGGATTTTTCCGTGCCTATCAAGGCGAATTTATCGCCGCCTTCAAGGATAATATACGGCACGTTCGCCAGGGTCTCGACGTTGTTTATGGCGGTAGGTTTGCCCCATAACCCGGACACCGAGGGATACGGCGGCCTGGGCCGCGGCGTCCCGCGTTTTCCTTCTATGGAAGCGATGAGCGCAGTCTCCTCGCCGCAGACGAAAGCCCCTGCGCCGAGACGTATATCTATGTCGAAAGAGAAATCTGTCCCAAGAATGTTCTTGCCCAACAGCCCGCATTCATAAGCCTGCTCTATCGCCTTCTTGACCCTCTCCACGGCAAGCGGATATTCGGCCCTGATATACATATATCCCATGCCGGCGCCTATGGCGTAACCGGCGATAATCAAGCCTTCTATGACCGAATGCGGGTCCCCTTCCAGAACGCTCCTGTCCATATAAGCGCCCGGGTCGCCCTCGTCGGCGTTGCAGATCACGTATTTCCTGTCTCCCTGCGACTCGCGGGTAAATTTCCACTTCATCCAGGTCGGGTAACCGGCGCCGCCGCGACCGCGCAGACCGCTTTTCTTCATTTCCTCTATGACACCGGCCGGATTCATTCCGGAGAGTATCTTTTTCAACGCCCCGTAGCCGCGGCAGGCGATGTATTCGTCTATGCTTTCAGGGTCGATCACACCGCAGTTACGCAGAACTATCCTTATCTGCTTGGGCTCCTCGCTGAAAAGCAGCCTTTCCACCGTCCCTTGCCCTTTAACGGAGGCGTCGATTATCGCGCCTATATCGCTCTCGTTAACGCCTGTATAGACAATGCCCCGGGGAAAGATCTTGACCGCGAAGCCCTTGCCGTAGATGCCGATATCCGAAGCCCTGACCAAAGAAACAGAATCCTCCAACCCCTTATCTTTTATCTGATTGGCAAAAGAAGTGTAAAAATCCCGCAGCTTGTCCTGCTGGGATTGTTCGGTATCGGCCAGCAATATTATTTTCCTGTCCGTCTCCATTTAGGCCTGCCTTCTCGTCCTGACTTCGTAAATATTATCGTTTACCAGCGTCTTGGCGGAGATATGCTTCTCCAGTATCTTGATCGCCGTCTCCTTGTCCACCCTGCCGTAGACGACGTCCGGCAGCCCGGCGCAATGCACTTCCACCAGGGGTTCTGCGTAACACATCCCCTGGCATCCGCATTTCTTTATTCGTACTTCCAGATTGCGTTTCTTAGCCTCCTGCTGCAGGGTGCTGAAGACCTCCCCCGCGCCGGCGGCCATACCGCAGGTGCTCATCCCGACCTTTATCCAGTCTCCGCTCTCATCAAGCCCCGCGGCTATTTTAGCGTCTATGTCTTTAGGGGTCAATTTCGCCATTGTCGTTATCCTTCTTTACCGTATTTCGAAACTATCTCCATTACCTGTCCCTTGGAAACCTTGCCGTAAACTTTATCATCCACCATCATAACCGGCGCCAGACCGCAGCACCCCAGGCACCTGACGACGTCAAGATGAAAAAGCCCGTCCTTGGTCGTCTCGCCTTCTTTTACGGAAAGGATGCTCTTGACCTCTTCCAGTATGACCGGAGCGCCTTTAAGATAACAAGCTGTCCCCAGGCAGACGGATATCCTGTGCTTCCCCGGAGGTTCAAGTTTGAAATAATTGTAGAAGGTGATGACCTCGTAGATACGGGCAAGCGGAATCTCCAGCAGGCGGGATAATTGCAGCGACACTTCCCTCGGAACATACCCGAAATGATTCTGCACGGCGTGCAGCAGCATGATCAGGTTGCCTTCTTTACCCTTCCAGTCCTCTACGATGGGTTTGAGCTGTTCCAGGATATGTTCTGAACACATATTTGAAGGCCCTTTCCGAAAACGGCGCCTATTCCTTGAATCAAAAAAATGAGTAAACCTATGGCCCTGAACAGATGCGCCGTAAACGCTTGTTCCGGCCACACGTCGTTGTGTAAAATTTGACTATTGCAACGGATAAAAATCCGGCAGGACTGAGGCGCGGCTCCGCAGATGCGCGCTGCCGCGTTGGCTCTTATATTATCACAACGGGCTGTGCTGTCAACAATTTTCGTTCAGGCCGCCGAAGAAAAGCGCGAAGTTTTACTTGCGCGCCCAGAGCTTTTCTATGAAATCGCCGGCGATCCTTCCTATTATATCCTTGCATCCCAACCCTATGGCAATAGCCAATCCAAGACCCAGGGAAGCCAGAATTATACCGACGGTCAACTCGACGATACGGGCGCCGATATTGAGATGATCCATGGCCAAGGCTATCACGAAGATCATCACGATGACTTCCACTATCCGGCTTAAAAGCCGGCCCTCCGAAAGACCGGCGTTATTGGCTGCCGCCGAGACCATATTCTTCAACAGATTCGATATAAATATCCCGACTACGAAGATAAATACCGCCGCTATCACGTTGGGAATATACAAAATGACCCGGTTAAGCAGGTCGACCGCCACCGTTAGTCCGACGGCGTTGATCGCCAGCATAAGGGTCACCAGCATAGACAGCCAATAGCAAAGCACCCCTATCAGTTCCGATAAAGAATACTTGATGCCGCCTTTAGCCAGCAGGCCGTCCATACCCACTTTATCGGAGAGAGTGTCCAGCTTTACTCCGCGCAGCCCGCGCGTCACGGCCACTTTTATGACCCGCGAGATAATCCATCCCACAAGCAGTATCAAGACTACAACCAGGACATTCACAAGCAGATGGCCCACCTCAGCAATAATCGTCTTTGCCGGTTCATAGAACAAAGCTTTCCATCCTTCCATGTTTATCCCTCCTTAATATGGGCGCATAACTCTATGGAACGCCTGCAAGGCGCAAGCATGAGTTAACTGCGCGAAGTAATCCCGAAGCGCGCATAGGAGATTCGCGAAAATCTCCAAACATATGCGCAAAGGGCCTATTGGCTATAACTTAGCACAACCCAAAACCAAAGTAAAGCCATTTCTTTGCCCTTCAGCCCAAAGCCAGAAATCGGTTCGGGTGTTGGATCCAGGGTTCTAAAAGTCCCCCATTTGATGACGGTTCAGGATAGTCTCATCATCATCCCGTCCTTAGCCGCGAGCACCGGTATGCCGCAGCGGTCGGACAATTCGTCTGCGGCGCGGCGGGGGTCTTTCTTGAGCATGGTCATGCCGAAATGAGTGAGCACGGCACGGCCCGGCCTGCATTCTCTAAGCACGTGCTCCACATCAATCAGGCTAAAATGTTCTATGCCCGGGCGCGGCTCGGCAAGAACGACGGAAACGATCAGTATGTCCACCCCCCCGTAAAAAGCCTCCAGCCCTTTAAAATAACCGGTGTCGGCAAGGAAAGCGGCGCTTCTGCCGCCCGCGGAGAATTTAATACCGTAAGTCTCCGCCGGGTGGCGGTGGCGCATGGAAGTGTGGAATGTGAATCCTCCGGCATTGTATGATTTTAACGGGGAGAGCATTTCGATACGCTCAGGGACGCCGCGCAGATATTCCAGTATTACGGGATCGGTTGAAACGGCGTCGGGAGGACAGAACACTGCTCCTCTCTTCCGGAAGCCGCCTTCGGTCATCGCCTCAATCATAACATTTATGTCTCCGGAATGATCGAGATGCCGGTGCGTAAGTATAATGCCGTTCAGCTTGGAGGGATTCAGCCGCGGCCTGCTCGAAGTGCAGCGCACCAGGCTTCCCGGGCCGGGGTCGATCAAAACGTTGTTACCTCCGGAATGAACCCAGATGCCGCCGGAGGCGCGCACCTGCTTGATCATCACGAAACGGGCCCCTGCCGTGCCGAGAAACTTTATGTAGTCGCCGCCGTCCTTCATTCTTCCTTCTTCTTGAGCCATAATCTGCCGAGTTCTTCGTTGATGCGTTCGCGCTGTACCGGCGTAACCGGACGCTGCTCTTCTTTTTCCCTGTTATGCGGGCCCTTCTTAGGGCCGGCGGTAAGGAAATCTGCGGGATCCATTATCTGGGCCCCGCAGGCGCGCGCGGCCGAAACTATCCTTCCGTCGGCAGAAACCACGCAGAACGAACGCGGGCGCGCAGAGGAAGCCACCCGGGAGATGATCTCGTCGTCGGCGCTGTGATCGCCGGAAAACACCACGTGCACCGCTGAATAGGGTGACTGCCAGCCGAAAGAAGGCGGGTAGCCGTCGAAAAAGACTTCCACCCGGTTGTTGATGCTGCCGCAAAGCCTACGGTTGACGATGCAGGAAAGAAGCGCGTTGCGCTCGTCGTTCCCGGAGCCGGAAAAATCCGGGTGCCGGACGACGTTATATCCGTCGATAAGATAATGCCGGGACATATAAGGACAGATGCTGAGTGTCAGGTGCTGGTTTTTAGAAGATAAAGCCCGCTTCTAATTTCGCCGCGCATAATGCGTGAAGCTGCATATCCCGTGTTTTGTGCCTCATCCCCGGCACTTACAGGTCAATCACCATTCCCGTCAGGCGGCTGCAGGCCTCGAGATACTTAAGGCCCGTTTTTTCTATGATACATAGAGGCAGAGACGGGACGCTGGAGGGGGTTTTGTCCCAGTCGAGGCCTTCCAGATAATCGCGCACGAACTGCTTGTCGAAGCTCGGCTGGGGGCCGCCGGGTTTATACATATCCGCCGGCCAGAAACGCGAAGAATCCGGGGTAAGCACTTCGTCTATCAGTATGATTTCCTCTCCGTCGAGGCCGAACTCGAACTTGGTGTCGGCGATGATTATTCCCCTGGCGGCGGCGTATGCCTCCGCGCGGCGGTATATGGAAAGGCTCATTTCCTCCAGGCTGCAAGCGGTCTTCTCTCCGAGCATTTTCCGCACGTAATCCACGCTGACGTTCTCGTCGTGCCCGCTCTCGGCCTTGGTCGAAGGGGTGAATATCGGGAAGGGAAGCTTTTCCGATTCTCTTAACCCCGCGGGAAGTCGCACCCCGCAGATGGAACCGCTCTTTTTGTATTCTTTCCAGCCTGAACCGGAAAGATACCCCCTGACAATGCACTCCACCGGCAGAGGTTTGGTTTTCTTGACCAGCATAGACCGGCCGGAGAGCTCCTGCGCGTAACGACCCAGAGACTGCGGATAACCGGAAACATCCGCGGAAAGAAAATGATGTTTCACGGTTCCCGCCAGAAAAGAGAACCAGAAAAGAGAGACGGCGGTAAGCACTTTTCCTTTGCCGGGTATCCCTTCTTTCAGCACCACGTCGAAACAGGAGATGCGGTCGGTGGAAACTACCAGCAGGCGGCCGCCGAGATCGTAAACGTCCCGGACCTTGCCTCTCCTGAACAAAGGGAATTCCTTATAATCGGTAGATAACAATGCCCGCTCTCCCATCGCGCCTCCGACCGCTATTCCGCGATTATTTGCCGGTTCCGGCCTTGCCGCCGGTAAGCCTCTTATGCAAAGCGTAATACTCCTGCCACAACTCTTCCGGCAGGTCGTCGCCGAAGGTCTTGAAGAATTCCTTTATGCCCTTAAGCTCCTCAAGCCAGTCCTTCCTGTTGACCGCCAGCAGTTTTTTAATCGCCCCTTCCGCGAGGTTAAGCTTGGTCATATCGATGTCCTTCGGCCGCGGGAGGTAACCGATCGGGGTCTTTTGACAGCCTACCGTGCCGTTGCATCTGTCCAGTATCCATTCCAGCACGCGCAGGTTCTCTTTGTATCCAGGCCAGAGAAATTTTCCGTCCGCCCCGGTGCGGAACCAGTTCACGTGGAATATCCTGGGCGCCTTGGACATTTTTTTCCCCATATTCAGCCAATGCCTGAAGTAATGCCCCATATTGTATCCGCAGAACGGCAGCATAGCCATGGGGTCGCGGCGCACCTCTCCTTGCTTGCCGTATTGAGCGGCGGTACGCTCCGAACCCATAGTGGCCCCGGCAAAAACACCGTGCCTCCAGTTGAAGGTTTCGTAAACCAGAGGCGCCAGGTGCTGTCTTCTGCCGCCGAAAACTACGGCGCTGATAGGCACGCCGTGATGATGCTCCAGCCTGAAGGTTGCGGAAGGGCATTGCGCCACGGGAGTGGTAAACCTGCTGTTGGGATGCGCCCCCAGCACCGACCTGCCGTCTGCGTCCTGCGCGCCGCGCTTCCACGGTCTGCCTTGCCAGTCTATTCCGGACTCCGGGACCTCCCCGTCCGCGCCCTCCCACCAGACGGTACCGTCAGGCTTGAGAAGAACGTTCGTAAAGATAGTGTTACGCTTGATGGCCTCCACCATATTGGGATTGGTCTTGCTGTTCGTCCCCGGAGCAACGCCGAAAAAACCTGTTTCGGGATTGACCGCCCATAACGAACCGTCGGTATCCACGCGCATCCAGGCGATGTCGTCTCCCACGGTCCAGACGCGGTACCCTTTGCGCTTCAGCCCCTCCGGCGGAACGAGCATAGCCAGGTTGGTCTTGCCGCAGGCGCTGGGAAAAGCCGCCGCGATGTATTGGATCTGTCCGTTGGGACGCTCGACGCCCATTATCAGCATATGCTCGGCAAGCCAGCCTTCTCTTGCCGCCATATGGCTGGCTATGCGCAAGGAAAGACATTTCTTGCCGAGGAGAACGTTACCGCCGTAACCGGAGCCGACGCTCCAGATGGTGTTATCCTCGGGAAAATGCAGAATCAGCCGCCTGTCTATGTTCAAATCCGCCTTGGAATGCAGACATTTTGTGAACTCGTTATTCTTTCCCAGAAAATTAAGCACGGGCAGTCCGACCCTGGTCATTATAATCATGTTCAGGACCACGTATATCGAATCCGTAAGTTCCACCCCCACCTTGCTGAAAGGAGACCCCACGGGTCCCATCGAGAAAGGTATGACGTACATTGTGCGCCCCGACATCGCGCCGGTGAAGATAGCGCGCGCTTTATCGTAAGCCTGCTGCGGCGGCATCCAGTTATTGATAGGCCCGGCGTCGTGCTGCTTGCGCGTGCAGATAAAAGTAAGATGCTCTGTGCGCGCCACGTCGTTGGGATTGGTGCGGTGCAGAAAACAGCCCGGCAGTTCTTTGGGATTAAGCGGTAGTATCTCGCCCATGGCTGCCGATTTGCTTTCCAGAGTTTTCTTCTGCTCCTGGCTTCCGTCTATCAGCACGATGTCGTCCGGCCTGCACATGGCGGCCATCTCCGCGACCCAGTCGTTGAGCCCTTTATGTTCAAAAGTGATCCTACCCATAAATTCAACCTTTCTTCAATAAATATTTGTGCGCGGAATCTGCGGCCACCGCCGCTTCTCCGCAGGCGTTAACCACCTGATAGAGGCTCTTGCTCACGCAATCGCCGCAGGCGAAAACCCCTTCCCGGGTAGTTTCCATACCGCGGCCGGTGATTATAAAACCGCTTTCATCGGTTTGCAACTGGTTTCGCAGGAAAGATGTGTTCGGCTGTATCCCCACGAATATAAACACACCCCGGCAGGGAAGAGAACTTTTTTCACCGCTGGAGGTATTCTTCAAAGAGACCGCTTCCACAAGATTCTTCCCCTCTATCTCTTCCAGCACCGCATTGTAACGGAATTTTAGTCCCGCCCGCGCCCTTGCCTTTTCCTGGAGTATCCCGGCGGCGCGCAGTTCGGAACGCCGGTGCACCACGGTGACGGAAGAGGCGTACTCGCAAAGGAATATGGCTTCTTCCAGCGCCTTGTCGCCGCCGCCTACCACAACCACGTCCTTGCCGCGAAAAAAAGGCGCGTCGCAGGTTGCGCAATACGAAACTCCCCTGCCGGTCAATTCTTTTTCGCCCTTGACGCCCAGTCTCTTGGACGCGGCCCCGCAGGCGATGATCAGACTGCGGGCGCTGAACCGTCCTTCCATAGTCTCAATATGAACCGCCCCGTCCTCGAAAGAAACCCCTCCGGCTTCAGCGGTCTGGAAAACGACGCCCGTGTCCGCGGCCTGTTGACGGAATTTTTCCATCAATTCCGCGGTCCCTATCCCGCCGGGATAACCGGGATAGTTCTCTATGCTCGCGGAAAGAAGTATCTGGCCTCCGGGAGCCGCTTTCTCCAGAACCAGAGTGTCCATCCTGTAACGTCCGGCGTAAATCGCCGCGGTCAGCCCCGCGGGGCCGGCCCCCAATATGATCAAATCACGCACTGCCCGCCTCCTTGAATAAGGTTTCCGCCATGAACGAACTACGCACCAGCGGGCCGGAAAAAACAGCCTTGAAACCGATCTCCCGCGCCGCTTCCCCCAGCGCGCGGAAGCGCTCCGGAGCGACGAACTCCGCGACCGGAAAAGCCGCGCCGGAAGGAGCTATGTATTGCCCGAGAGTCACCATATCGCATCCGTTATCTTTAAGCAGGCGCAAAGCCTCCAGCACCTCGGGCGTATTCTCTCCCATACCGAGCATCAGTGAGGATTTAGTCCTGATCCCCGGTTCCCGCATCTTTATCCTTCTCAAAATCGCCAAGGAAAAATCCAGATCGCTCCCGGGCTTAATCCGACCGAACAACGCCGGCACGGTCTCAATGTTGTGCCCTATAACCTCGGGCTTTTGCTCCAGCACAAGATCGAGCGCGGCAAAGGAACGTCCGAAATCCGGAATCAGCAGTTCCACGCGCGTGCCGGGAGCCGACTCCCGCAGGTTCCTGACGGAGGCGGCGAAGACCGAAGCCCCGCCGTCGGGAAGGTCATCCCTGGTCACGGAAGTGATCACCGCGTATTTAATCCCGAGACGCGAAACAGCGGCGGCCACGCGCCCCGGCTCGAGCCGGTCCTGCGACTCCCGCTCCGCGGAACGGAGCGCGATATCGCAAAAAGCGCACCGTCTGGTGCAGCGTCTGCCCAGGATGAGAAAAGACAATTGCCGTTTTGAAAAACAAACGCCTGTATTCGGACAGGCCGCCTCACGGCAGACGGTATTCACCCCGAGCTCAGAGAGCGTTCCGGAAAACTCTTGAGAACTCCGGACGGGCAAAGGCTGACGAAGCCATTCCGGCAGCCTGTTGATCATGCGGAAGTCTTTCTAAAATTGGAGACGGAACGGTCGTAAGTCTTCTCCGCCTGCGGCGGAAAAAAGCAGCCCGGAATTTCCTTGCGGGCGCGATGATAAGCGACGCATTCGCAGCAAAGCCCCCTGCGGCCGCATCCCGGATAACTACAGGCGCAGTTTGCGCTGTTCCTCTCCCGGTTCAGACAGTCTGTCATTCTCGGACCTCCGGTAAAGTTTGGCCAGCTTTCTTTTCAGGCGCACTTTATCAAATAAAGAAGCGTAATCCACTATCATACGGCCCCTGAGATGGTCTATCTCATGCTGAAAAACGCAAGCAAGAAGGCCTTCGGCCGTTATGGTTACCGGATTAAAATCCTGGTCGAGCGCCTTAAGCGTTATTTTCCGGGCCCGGTTCACGTTTACCGATACCCCGGGAAGACTCAAACACCCCTCTTCGAGGGCCTGTCTGCCCTCCCTGCGGATTATCCGGGGGTTGATCAGCTTATAAAGCCCTGTTCCAATATCAACCACTATCATAGCCTCGCTGACGCCTATCTGCGGAGCTGCCAGGCCTATACCGGAATTAGCGTACATAAAACGGGACATCGCGCTCAACAACTCGCGGTGCTCGGGCCCCGGCGTCTTGACGGACGCCGCTCTCGTGCGCAGAATCTCGCTGCCGTAGATTTCAATCTTTAAGTCTGTTTTTTTCATCGACGTTGACGATAACCGGTTTTGCCTGCCTGGCCGCGGAATCCTCCAGGGAAACGTAGGTGACGATGATCACCACATCTCCCACCACCGCGCTGCGCGCCGCGGGACCGTTCAAACAGATCACCCCGGATCCTGTCTCGCCGGGGATAGCGTAAGTCTCCAGGCGCTGGCCGTTATTAAGATTCAAAACCTCCACTTTTTCATGAGGGATTATATCGGCCTTATCCATGAGCAGGCGGTCTATGGTAATGCTGCCTTCGTAATTGAGGTTGGCCTCGGTTACCCTGGCCCTGTGTATCTTAGATTTCAGTACCGTTCTAAACATCTGCATCTTCTCCTATTCAGCCGCGCTTCACCAGGCGGTACGTCTGACGGGCTATCATCAGTTCTTCGTTGGTCGGGATGACCAGTACGGCCGGTTTCCTGAGCAGGGCGTCGAACGCGCCGCGGCATATTTCCTTGCGCACGTTGGCCTTATTCTCGCCGATGCCCCCGGTGAAAACCAGCGCGTCGCAACCGCCCAGGACAGCGGTATAGGCGCCGATATATTTCTTTACCCTGTAACAGAACATCCGCACGGCCAGAGCTGAGCGTTTATTGCCGGACGCCGAAGCCTTGTCCAGATCGCGCATATCGTTGCTTATACCGGATACCCCCTTCAGCCCGCTTCTCTTGTTCAGGAGTTCTTCAATCTGACGGGTATCCAGACGCTTTTTGCGCATTATATAAGTGACCAGCGCCGGATCGATATCGCCGCACCTGGTACCCATGAGCAGACCTTCCAGGGGAGTAAATCCCATGCTGGTATCCACCGACCTGCCTCTGTCTATGGCCGCGATGCTGCAGCCGTTACCGAGATGACAGGTAATTATCTTGAGAGAAGACAGTTTTCTGCCCAGCCTGGCCGCCGCCTCCGCAGCCACGAACTCGTGGCTGGTCCCATGGAACCCGTATTTACGCACGCCGAATCTGGAGTAATATTCGTAAGGCAGGCCGTACATATAAGCGTGGTCCGGCATACTCTGGTGGAACGCGGTATCGAAGACCGCCGCCTGTCTCACTCCCGGGAGAAGCCTTTTGCAGGCGGTTATACCGGAGAGATTGGCGGGATTATGCAGCGGCGCGATGGCGCAGCATTTCTTTATCCTGGCGATCACGCCGTTATCCACCACCACCGGCTCACGAAAACTTTCTCCGCCGTGCACTACCCTGTGGCCCACGGCATCCACCCCGGTGATCTCCGCCAGTATTTTTCTCAGTCCGGAGAAATGATCCGGGACTCCGGATCCCCGCTCGCCTATATGCTCCAACACGCCTTTCAGCAGCGAATCCTCCGCGGGCATGGAGAACACCCTGTATTTAATCGAAGAACTGCCGCTGTTGATGACCAGTATCTTCACTGGGCCCTCACTGCGGTGACCGCGGCGCAATCCACAATATCCTCCGCGGAACAACCGCGGGAAAGATCGCTGCACGGTTTAGACAACCCCAGCAGGATCGGGCCGAGGGCCCTGGCCTTGGCCAGGCGCTGGGTTAGCTTATACGAAATGTTGCCTGCGGAGAGATCGGGAAATATCAGTATATTGGCTTTGCCGGCCATGGGATTGCCGGGAGACTTTATGCGCGCCACTTCCGGAACGATCGCCGCGTCCACCTGGAGTTCTCCGTCGGCCTCCAGGCGCGGGGCTTTCTCCTTCAGTATTTTCAGCGCCTCCACCATCTTTTCCACCGATTTGCCTTTAGCGGAACCTTTTGTGGAATAACTGAGAAACGCCAGGCGCGGCGGCATATCCAGTATTTTGCTTCCCATTTCGGCAGCAGCCAGGGCTATGGAAGCCAGCTGCGGGGCGTCCGGATCCGTAATGACGCCGCAATCGGCATATATAAACAATCCGTTCTGCCCATATTCGCAATCCGGGACGTCCATTATAAAACAACTGCAGGCAAGTCCGATGTGCTTATCCACCCCCAGACAAAGGATCGAGGCCCTGACCATGTCCGGGGTCGTGTGCACCGCCCCTGCGACGAACCCGTCGGCACATCCGGCCTTGGTATCCATGGCCGCGTAATATAAGGGGTCCTCGAAAATCATGGCGGCTTCTTCTCTGGTCATTCCTTTGGCCTTGCGCATCTGGAAGAATTCTTCCGCGTATTTCTCTTTCTTCGCTTTGTCTATCCTGTCCGGGGTCAGGAGCACCGCGCGCGCAATACCTTCCCTGTTGAGTATTTCCGCCGCTTCCTGCGTACGCTTGTCGCCGAATTCCGGCAGTAGTATGAGTTTCCCGGAAGCCTTGGCCTTTTCGCGTATCCTCAAGATGGAGTTCATTTCTACATTCCTTTCAATATGCCTTCCATATCCACATGATCTTTTATCAGTTTAACCACTTCTTGGATCTTATGCTTGTCGCGCGGGCGTATCTTTACCGTCATATCGTGGATACGCGAGGCGACGTTATAGGTGTCGGTTTTTGCCAGCAGAACCGGTATCCGCGCCCTGGAAAGCAGTTCCATAATGGACTGATCGGGGATAATCCCGCCGGAAAGAATGATCCCGGAAATGCGCAGTTTGTCCTTTTCGTCTTCACGGACGCAGCCAAGCGCGGTCATTATCACGTCTTCCCTGTCCCCGGAAGTTATCAACAGGCTGTCATCATCGAGATAACGGATTATATTCCGGGGCGTCATTGTCCCGACGATAATCTTGCGTATGTATACCTCGATGAATTCCCTGCCGCAGAGCAGTTCGAAATCGTTCTCTTCCAGTATCTGCTCTATGCTGGGATATGACAGCGACGGTTCGTACGGCAGCACCCCGAGGACCTTTATCCCCTTGCGTTCAAGCCCCTTTTTAACCAGGGCTTTCACCTTGTCAAGCTTCTCCGGAAGGACTTTATTGATTATGACCCCGATGACCTTGACTCCCTCCTTGTCGAAGAGCGCTTTATTCAGGACTATCTCGTCTATCGGCCTTCCCACCCCGCCGGAAGAGATGATCACCGCCTTGGAACCCAGCATCTTCGCCACCGCGGCGTTGGAATGATCGAAGACCGAACCGACCCCGGCGTGCCCTGTCCCTTCTATGATCACCAAATCCCTGCTTTTAGAAACCCTGCGGAAGGCGTCCTTGATCCTGCGCGATATCGCGGCGGCGTCCGGCCTTACGATGTAGTTCTCGGTGAAGCCCCGCTCGACCGCTATCGGGCTCATATCCTTTATACCGCCTTTTATGCCGCATACCTCCTCCAGGAGAAGGGAATCCTCGTCGAACTTAAGGCCGTCCTCTTCGAGATAACGCTGCCCTATAGGCTTGATGAAACCAACGCCCTTGAACCTGCGCTGAAAATTACAGACAAGCCCCAGGCTGGCCGTGGTCTTTCCGTCATTTTGCTGCGTGGCGGCAATAAATATTTTTTTCATCGCGGGACCAAAAGCTGTTAGGGAAGGTAAATCCAGCTTTAACACCGGGACTTCTACGCCTGAATTAAGTATTGTGTCCCCGGAATCAGTGAAGCAACTCCTCGATCTTGCGCTTGAGCTCGCTCTTTCCGAGAGCTCCCACGGCCTGGTCCATCACCTGCCCGTTCCGAAAGAACATCAGAGTGGGAATAGACATTATGCCGTACTTAGTCGGCGTGCGGGAGTTATCGTCTATGTTCATCTTGACGAATTTTACCCGTCCGGTAAACTCTTTTTCCAGTTCCTCTATGACCGGAGAGAGCATCTTACAGGGTCCGCACCACGGCGCCCAGAAATCTACGACCACCGGCAAAAGGGATTTAAACACCTCATTCTCAAAAGCGTCATCGTTGATATTCACAAAAAGGTCTCCTTCAATAGGGTTAGGGAGAATATTCCTGGGATAGAACCGCGCCTTATGACGAAACTGCGGGAGAGGTCCTATGGCGGTAAAATACCACAAATCACGGTTTCTTTCAAGTGTTTTGTCCGGCCTTGTCCGGCGGGAATACGCGCCGGCAGGGGCACGGTCAACGTCAACCTTGAATCGAAACCTTTTATGCCGCGCACCGCAGAAGGGATACCGTTATCCACCAGATGCGGAGTCAACAACACTACCAGCTCTTTTCGCATATGCTCTCTCGAGGTGCTGCGAAAAAGGGCCCCGAAAAAAGGGATATCCCCAAACAGAGGGATCTTCCTGAGCGTGGAGGATTCCTCCTCCCTGTTCAGGCCGGCGATGAGCAGGGTCACGCCGTCCTTCAACATCACCGTGGTCTCGGTCTCCGAAGTGCTTACAACCGGGACCTGCGTAACTTTGCCCTCGGATATGATATCTTCCCGGCGCGAAGAGCTTACTTCCGGGTGTATGCGCATTCTCACGCAGCCGTCGCCGCTCACGAAAGGCGTGACGAAAAGCTTTATCCCGACATCGATGAAGTTCACGCTCTGGGCGGATATGCTGTCGTCGCTCTCCAGCACGGATATGGAAGAGGTTATATAAGCGTCCTTAGTGCCGACCATGATCTTGGCCTCTTCGATTTTGAGAACCATTATGCGCGGGCTTGAAAGTATGCGCACCCGGCCCACGGTCCGAAGCATGTCGATGACCGCTTTGTACTGGCCGGGTTCCTGCGGCGTGATCTGAGGCGTGCCGATCAGCAGACGGTCTGCCGTGCCCAGCGGGAGCTGACCGGTGACGCGGAAATGCTTGTTGATCCAGTAATCCCAGTCCACACCCATTTCGAATTTTTCTTCCGGGCTGATCTCGATTATCTGGGCGTCTATCAGCACCTGGCGCGGTTTTTCGTCGAACTCCGACACCAGCGCCGCGATCTCCGTGAGGCGGCGCGGATAATCTGTGACCGCGACCTTGTTGCTCTCCTCGTCCACGCGCAGTGACCCGCAGCCGGAGGTCAGCCTGTCCTGCAGCTTTGGAGCGAGTTTGGCGGCGCGCGCGAAACGCAGGGAAAATACCCTGGTCTCAGTGCCCGGGACATCGGCCTGCCGCAGATACTCCAGCATCTGGGCAAGCCTGGACCGGTCGTCGATAATCATCAGCACATTCGAAAGATTGTCCGCTATCACCCTGCCCTGGGGAGATTTGACCTGCAGAAGCTGTTCCGCGAGACTCCTGGCGGAAGCGTACTTCAATTTCACGGTCGCCCGCTCCAAACCTGAGTTATATCTTTCTCCGTGCAGGGCTTCGTATTCCCTCTGGGTAAACACGCGGCATATCCCGTCCCTGCGTTCACAGGCGAGATCATTGGACATCAATATCAATTCGAAAGCCGCCTCCGGT
>JBAZDY010000027.1:0-17283 GCA_041654215.1 Candidatus Omnitrophota bacterium | reverse complement strand
GCGTAATTCTCTGTCACGATGGCGTCGGAGTGGTGCGAACCGTACTCGTTTATGTGAGCCGCCGCCTCGTCCACGCCGCCGACAACTTTCACGGAAAGTTTCAGATCCAGATATTCAGTCCGGTAATCGCTCTCGGAGGCTTTACCCGCAGTCTTGACAATGGCGCGGGCCTTTTCGCAGGCGCGCAGTTCCACTCCCGCCTCGCGGAAACGTTTCGCCATGCCCGGGAGGAAACGCCCGGCGATATCCTCATGGACCAACATACACTCCATTGCGTTGCAGACTCCCGGACGCTGGACCTTGGCGTTATAACAGATGCGTTCCGCCATATTCAGGTCGGCGAACTCGTCCACGTAAACATGGCATATGCCCTTATAATGCTTTATCACCGGGATAAGCGAATTCTCGGTCACGTAACGTATCAATCCCTCCCCGCCGCGCGGGATGACCACGTCTATAAGATCGTTCATCTTTAACATCTTTTCCACGGCCCGGCGGTCGGGGGTAGAAACCATATTCACAGCGCCTTCGGGTATTCCCCGGGCGCGCAAGGCTTCCTTAAGCACGGAATAGATACGCAGGCTGCTGCGCAGGGCCTCACTGCCTCCCCTCAGGATGACGCTGTTGCCGGACTTGAAACACAAGCCGATGCAATCCGCGGCCACGTTGGGCCTTGACTCGTAGATTATCGCCACCACCCCGATGGGAACCCTGACCTTGTGTATCCAGAGTCCGTTCGGTCTCTGCCAGGCGGAGATCACCCTGCCCACCGGATCCGGCAAAGCCGCGACCGCGCGCAGGGAATCCGCCATTTCTTTTACGCGTCTACGGTCAAGCGCCAGCCTGTCGAGCATCGCCTCCGGAAGTTTCGCCCGGCGCGCCGCCGTTAGGTCCCGGCGATTGGCCGTGATTATCGAATCCGCCTCTTTTTCCAATGCCGCGGCCATAGCGTTCAGAGCGCCGTTCTTGACCGTCTCCGAAAGCCCCGCGACGGCGAACGAAGCCTGCCTGGCAGACGCCGCCTGCGCGGCTATTTCACAATCCTTTGTTCCGCTCATAGAATGACTATATCGTCGCAATGCACGGCCTCCCTGGAGAACCGTTTACCTTTCGCGCTTGAGATCACTTCCGCCGCCAGCGCGGCCCTGCCGCGCGCGAAATCTTTATTTTCCCTGTCGGAAATACAAATTATATCCCCGGGACGAAAATCCCCTTCGCTGCCGACGATCCCCACGCAAAGCAGACTCTTGCGGGAAAGCAGGGCTTTCTTCGCTCCGTCATCCACTATAAGCCTGCCTTTAGGCCGGGAACCGAATGCTATCCAGCGCTCCCTGGCCGGCATCCGCCCTTTTGAGGGGGAGAAAATCGTCCCGATGGAACGCGGGTCATCGACCGCGAGCTTGACCGTGTTCTTCCCGCGCCCGTTGGCTATCACATAAGTTATCCCGGATTTCATGGCGATAGCGGCGGAATCAAGTTTTGTGATCATACCGCCTACGGAGGAACGATTGCCGGTAGGGGCAGCCACTTTCCTGATCTCGGGAGTGATAACGCCCACCTCGCGGATGACGCTTTTCCTGTCTTCGCCGAGAAGCCCGTCCACGTCGGAAAGGTTCAAAAGCAGGTCCGCGGACAGCATACTTGCCACCAGGACGGAGAGCCTGTCGTTATCGCCGAACTTTATCTCATCCACCGCCACGGTATCGTTTTCATTGACCACCGGGACTATACCTAACTGTAACAGCTTTTGCAGGGTCGTCTTGGCGTTAAGATAACGCCTGCGCTCCACAAAGTCTTCCCAGGTAAGCAGGACCTGCCCGCACAACAATCCGCAGGAGGAAAAGACCTGCCTGTAAATGTTCATCAACTCGTTCTGCCCCACGGCGGCCGCCGCCTGCAAAAGGGAGAGTTCCTTAGGCCTGGAGCGCAGGCCGAGCCTGGACATACCGAACCCGATGGCGCCGGAAGAAACCACTACGACCTCGGTCCCGGATTTCACGATCGAAGCCGCCTGGCGCGCGATGTTCTTCAACGCTCCCGGCTCAGTCCTCCTGCTGCTTTTATCGGCGTAAAGCAGGCTGCTGCCTACCTTAACGACTACGCGTTTTAAGCTTCCTTCGGATGGCTTCAAGCAACTCCTCCAGCCCCTGCCGGCGCAACGCCGAGATCGGATAAACCTTTTTTTTCACAACGGCGCAGAATCTGCGCAGGTTTTCGGCCGACTGCTCGCAATCCATCTTGTTGGCCGCGATCACCTGCGGTTTGCGTCCGACGTCCCGGCTGTATTGTTTTAATTCGCGGTTTATGACCTCGTAATCGCTCAAAGGGTCCCTGCCGTCCGTCCCGGACATATCGATGATATGCACAAGCACCCTGGTCTTCTCAATATGCCGCAGGAACCTGTCCCCCAGCCCTTTTCCGTGAGAAGATCCCTCTATCAAACCTGGAATATCCGCGATGGCGAAAGATTCTTCACCCTTGCGCACTATACCCAGGACCGGGGTCTTGGTAGTAAAAGGATACGACGCCACCTTAGGATGAGCGTGCGAGACGGCCGTGATGAACGTGGATTTACCTGCATTGGGGAAGCCGACAAGCCCGGCGTCGGCCAGGAGCTTAAGGTCAAGAATCAGCTCTTTTTCTTCCCCCGCTATCGGCGGCGTAGGGTCGGCTTTATGCTGGTTCCCGTTGCCGCCGCGGCCGCCTTGAGCCACGATAACGGAATCGCCGTCATAATCGAGAGTGCGTAAAAGGCATCCGGTAGCGGCGTCGGTAATCGTGGTCCCGCAGGGAACGCGGATGACGACAGCCTCGGCGTCACCGCCTTTCTTGTTCTTCCCGGAGCCGTTGCCTCCGTGCTTACCGTAAAAATGCGGATTATACCGGAAATCAAGCAGGGTATAAAGATTTCTGTCGGCGGTAATTATGATATCGGCGCCCCTGCCACCGTCGCCTCCGTCGAATATACCGTACCTGGTATATTTATCGGTATAAATACTGTGGCAGCCTTTTCCTCCGGTTCCGGCCTTGACGTATATCTTGGCGGTGTCGATGAACATACAATTACAGGTTATAGGCGGCAGGCTTAAGATTCAGACAGCCCCTCAAACCCTAACCATTTCCTTTAGGCCTTGATCCCGGTTATCTTGAGCCGCGTAAGCTTCTGCCGGTGGCCTTTCAAATTATCCGAAGACTTGCGGCGGCGGTACTTATATATAAGCTTTTTATCATCTTTTACCTGCGCCAGCACTTTCGCGCTCACGGCAGCGCCTTTTAAATAAGGCCTGCCGACTTTGACGCCTTCTTTATCAGAGACCAGAAGCACCTTATCTATCGTGACATCGCTGCCTCCGGCAATCTCTATCTTTTCCACTTCGATCACGTCATCCTTGCCGACGGTATACTGCTTCGAACCTACTTCCACTATCGCATACATTTCTTACGCCTCCTTGACACAGTTTACCCAGCCGGCGCCGCGTATCGCTGCAAGCCGCCTGTCCGGGGTGGATTTTCCTTTCAGGAACCCTGGTTATATCTTCTTCGCCGTAAATTGTTTATTATACAAGGTTTTACGTAAAGGTCAAGAATTATATACTCAGCGGCCTTGTCCATTTTTTCCGGCTATAACGCTATGAGAACTTTATCTCCTCCACGTGCGCGGCCGGATTCGAGATCAGGTTTATGCGCGTGCGGAACTTGCGTTCGATAAAAGCCAGCGTATTCTTGGACTTCATCATTTCGTCTATTACCGCGGGATTCACGGTTATGTTGACCTCCGCAGCCGGGACCTCTTTCAGGCGTTTCTTCATATCCTTGAAGGCCCTGATGGCCACGGTGACCGCGGATTTGACCCTGCCGCGCCCCTGGCAATAGGGGCAAACCTGGTACGAAAGGGTCTGCACGGTATTATGCACCCTTTCCCTGGTCATCTCCACCAGTCCGAACTTGGATATGCCGAGCAGATCGTATTTGGCCCCGCCCTTGCTCAGGGCGGTCTCCAGCGTCTTGAGCACCTCCCTGCGATGATGCTCTTTCATCATATCGATAAAGTCTATAACGATGATCCCTCCCAGGTCGCGCAGTTTAAGCTGATGAGCCACTTCCAGCGCCGCTTCGCAGTTCACCTTGAAAGCGGTATCCTCCTGGTTAAGGTTCTTGTTCTTGAAACCCCCGCTGTTGACGTCGATCACCACCAGCCCTTCCGTAGGCTCGATGATTATATACGCCTTGGAATTAAGGTAAACGGTAGGTTCGAACATCTTGTTCACCTGCCGCTCCATGTCCTTGTCGGCGAACAGGTCTATGCCCCTGTAAAACTCTATCTTTCTGCCGGGCGACGACATAAAAGTGCGCATAAATCTCTGCAGACGGAAGAACTCATTCCTGGAGTCCACTATTATCTTGCTCACTTCATCGTTGAAAGAATCCCTTATGGTGCGGAAGATCAGGTCGTATTCTTCGTGGACCAGCGCAGGTGCGGGAGTGGAAGCGATGGCCTGCTCCATTTTACGCCAGTGCCTGATCAGAAAATTCGCGTCTTTAAGAAGTTCCTGCTGGGCTTTGCCGGCGGCGGCCGTCCTGACTATGAAACCGACTTTTTCTTTATCCTTGATCTCGGAAAGCACCTGGCGCAGGCGTTTTCTTTCGGCGACATCCACCAGCCTGCGCGATACGCCTATCAACGGCTCCTGCGGCATAAGCACAAGGAACCTTCCGGCCACTCCGATATGACAGGACAACCTGGGCCCCTTATTGCCGAACGACTCTTTCACCACCTGCACGAGGATCTCCTGCCCCTTCTTTATGGAACCCAGCAAAGTAGAGGCGCTCTTAGCGCTGCGGTGCTTGTTGTGCCTGCCTCCGCGGCGTTTATTATGCTGTTGTGGCTGCTGCTGTTCGGCCGCCGGAGGGTTGTCCGATTCCAGGACATCGAAAGAATATTCTATCTCCGAGAGATAAAGGAACCCTTTCTTGGGCAGGCCGATGTCCACAAAGGCCCCGCCGATCGAAGGCAGCACGGCGTCGATCCTCCCTTTGTAGATATTGCCGACGATCGTCTTGTCCTGCGGCCTTTCGATGTAAAACTCATCCAGTTTTCCGTCGGCCACGATGGCCACCCGGCGCTCCTGCGGTTCTGCGTTGATTAAAATCTCTTTAGGCATTTCCTTTCGAATTCCTTCCCGTTTTACGCGCCCGCGCCGCCTGACGGCCGTTGAGCCGCGAAAAACATTCGCTTCTTTTCCCGGATGGACGCCCGCGGTGAGCGGGTTCATCTCAAACCAAGACCGCGTTTTTTATCCTGATACCTTCCGGCAGCTGCGCCTGCAGTCTCCGGCAAAAATCGTCACACCTGACGAACATTGTAAGGACGACAACGGCTTCCTCGCCGTCGCTCTCCAGGCCGAGCTTTAGCGCCCTGACAATGCTCAGTTTGACGTGTGGGTTAAAACCTTCCGACATCTTCAGCGGAAAATCCGCCCTGCGCATAGCCCGCATAAACAGGCGCATCAGGTCAAGATGGGAAATGAACCGCATCATTCCCTTCTTGCTAAAAACAAACTTCATCTTGTAATTCATACCATCTGCCTTTTTCAGGGCGACTATCCGGCCGGCTGGAGGAAACAGTTTGGCCGAGGCGGAGGGCCAATCCTACGGTTCCTTCGCGGGACCCTTATCGGTTCCGTCTATTTCCATGCTTTTCTCAATCCTGGTTATCTCTTCCTGCGAGAAATCGTTGTCTTTTATTATATTCGCCGTAATGAATATTAGCAAATCCATTTTTGCCATATCGTAGGTTTCCCTGCTGAAAAGCAGCCCCAGAAGGGGTATCTTGCTCAAGAAAGGCACCCCCTGCCTGGTCTTTATCTTGACGTCTTTCAGCAGGCCTCCGATAACGATGGTGTCGCCGTCGTTCATCAATATCCGCGTTTCCGCCTCTCTGGTCTCGATTATGGGATATTGCGCCACTCCGGACCCTCCCAGGGTGCTGGTATAAGAAGTCACCGCCGGATGGACCACCATATTCACGCAGTCGTTCGCCCCTACCTGCGGGACCACGTTAAGCTGTATGCCGATGTCCTGGTAATAGTCCAAAGTTACCGTAGTGACGGTAGCGCTGGAAGATGACGACGTGGTATCCTGCTTCAATATGGGGTATCTTGTCCCGACCAGTATGGTAGCCTCCTGGTTGTTCAGCGCCATTATGCGGGGCGCGGAGAGCGTATTGGTGCGAGAATCTTCCTCCAGAGCGTGCAACATCACCTCGAATTCCGTACCGTTGAGCTTCTTAAAAAGCAATTGCAGACCGGTATTATAATAGGCGGCCGTGGAGCTTATCTTCCCGGTTATCTCGCTGGCAAGCGGATTGAAACCGGAAGGCGCAACCTGGGAGCTCAGGTTATGCCCTCCCAGTCCGTAGGAAGAACTGCCCGTGTGGGTATTCACCGAAGGGTCGGTCGCGCCGGTGGTCCCTGTCCCGATGTCTATGCCGAGATCGCGCAGAGTATCGCGGCTGACCTCCACGATGCGCGTCTGTATCATTATCTGCTGCGGCATCACGTCTATCTGGGCGATCACCTCATCTATCTTGTCGAGCACCGGCGGGATATCGCTGATGATCAAGGTCTTGGAACGGCCGAGTTTCTCCTCCGAGACGCGCTTGCGTTTTCCGAGAGCGTCGCTGCCGAACTCCCAGCCGGCCTGCCCGGTCATCTCCAGGACGGTTATTTTTCCGCGCGGGGAAAGCTGCGGCTCAAGCGCCTTTTTCGCGTCCTGGGCGTCGAGATACTTCAGCATATAAACGTGGGAAACCGTCGGCTGCACCTGGGCGAGCTCCACCTGCTGTTTTTTCTGCGCCGTCAGTTTATCTATCGGAGCGACGAAAATGATATTCGCTTTCTTTTCATAGCCGTACCCGTAGGTTTGAAGGATGACATCCAGCGCCCTTTCCCAGGGGACATCGGTCAGCCTGATGGTCACATTGCCTATGACATCCGGGGTAGTAACGATGTTCATGCCGGATTTATAGGAAATGATCTTCAGGACGTTGCGGATATCGGCGTCCTTGAAATCAAGCGTGACGTTGGTCGATACCGACACGCCGGCATCGGCGGAAGGCGGCTGCGCGCGCAGCGCGCCGCAGAAAAACAACTGGCAGGACACCAGCAGGCACGACAGGAACAGGACTCTCAATTCAGCGTTTTTTAGCATTTTCAAAGGATTCCTCCTTCTTCTTTTGCAGCGCCAGCTCTTTCAATTCTCCGTCTTTCATCAACGTTACTTTATCTTCCGTGATCTTGATGACGCGGTAACCCCGGACGCTGTCGCCCACGCCTGCGACGGCTCCGTTGAGGACCGCCAGCGAAGGGCCGTTCTCGTCATAAATAAGCCCTTCCAGCCTCACTTCTCCCTCCCCTGGGGCAGCTGCGGACTGTATGAGCCTGCCCTCCGGAGTCACCAGAGGAATAAAAGGGTCCCTCTTACCGGCGGGCGCAGCCGCGCTTCCGGTCGGGGAAAAACAGACAACGGCCAGCGGCAGACCCGCGAACAAAAACAGCTTAATACCTTGTATGCCTGTAATCCTCAAATGTCCGCCTTCCTCCTCCGCCATTCGCAGACTGCCGAAGAACCGCAAGCCTCATTTATTGACGTAAACCCTCAACAGCAGGCCGATATCCTGCAGTGTATAATCATTTTTGCTGCGGCGTATCTTCAAATCCTGTATCTGCACAAAATACCGGCCGTTCTCAAGTTCGTTTATGAATTTCACGGTATCGTAGAACCTGCCGGACAATTCCAGGGATATGTTCACCGCCGGCAATTTGGCCGCTGAAGAAGCATCCCTGGACGGCGACGCTTCCCCCTGCGGGACTACCTGCATTATCTTAAGATTGTTCCGCAGTGAAACGTCGGAAATATCCTTTAACAGCCGCGGCAGGTCGCCGAATCTCAAAAGGCGCGCCCGGCTCGTTTCCCTGCCGGTAACGGCCGGATTCACAGGCGCTGAAGAACGCATCTCTTTGCTGCCGGCGGAAATATCACCGCTAAGTTTATTGACTTTAGAACAGACCCGTTTAAGTTCATCAGCCTGCCTGAACAACAAGAAGGCGCAATCCGCGTATATTATTATAGCCAGAATAATCCCGGCGAGGAATACTTTTTTCAAATCCGGCGTTTCATCCCAGTCTATATTGCGCAAAAGATTATTCATTTACGCGCCGTCCTCTGAAGTGGAGCGTTGACAAGGAAATTCATGATTTCGTAACCTCCGGCCGTCTCCCTGTTGACCGCCCCGAGGTCTACCTCGGAAAAACCGGCGGAGAAAACCGCGTCCTCCTTAAGACCGGATATAAAACGGTTCAAGAGTTCCATTTCCTCGCCCGGCGAAAAAACGGAAGCTTCCAGGATGATCCCCTTGTCGGAACAGGTAAGCGCATTGAACCATACGCCGGGAGGAATAACAGCGGCCAATCTTTCCAGCTTTTCCGACCAGTTTATTCTCGCCGCGGAAAGCGCGGCCACCGTCCTGCTGTCGCGGGAGAAAGATTCCAGTATTTTTTTCTTTTGCTCGAACGCCTTCATTGCCGGAAGCATCTGCTCCCATTTTTGCTCCAGCACCGACAACTGCGCCTTCTTCGAAGTAACGGCGAAGAAAAAGAAAAGATTCAGAAAAAAAACAACCAGGAGCCCGGCGGCAGATATGGCGGCCAGCAGGCGCAATGATACTGTAAAACCCATTTTCCCCCCGGAAGAGCGGTTTTCCTTATGCAGTTCCTGGGGCAGCAGATTGATTTCTATCATAAGAATAATAACGCGTAACCGGCTTGAAAGCCGGGGATTTCTGCGCTTTGAGTAAAGCTCGCCTGTCGTTTACCGGTTACGATACCCTTGTTTACTCTTCATTTCCCTCCCCCTTAGTAATGTTTCTTTTCTCTACTTTCGATTCTCGATTTTCGATTGCTCTATGCGTTGTCCATAAAATTTACTGGACAACGCAAACTCTTTGGTTCTGAAAATCGAAAACTGAAATTTCACCATCCGCCACTGAAGCATTGGCGAGACTCCATTGGTATTTGATAATCGAAAATAGAAATTAGACCGTAATCGAAATGTTTCTTTTCTCTACTTTCGATTCTCGATTTTCGATTGCTCTGTGCGTTGTCCATAAAATTTACTGGACAACGCACCCACCCCTCCTTTATCCTCCCCATCCAGGGGAGGAAAGATTAGAGGCGCCCATTCGGAGGAAAGCTTGGAAGCTCCCATCCGAGAGGAAAGATTGGTTAGCCTGTTGGTAACCGTTACCGAGTATAAAGCTCTCCATGGGGAAAAACCCCGTGTCGTAAGATACCAAGAAAATCCCTACGGCATTTTCGCACGAGCGAATACCTGGCATTCCAATTAGCCAGAGTATATCACAATAGTAAATACTTAGGCACTCTACGGGGTAATCTTCTCCTCAGAAATTCCCGGCCTGTTCAAACCGGTAATTTCTGCGGCTTGATTAGTATCGTGTCCCCGGAATACGGCTTATTTTCTTAAAGCCAGTCCCGCGGCAACCGCAAACCCCGACGACCCTCCGGCCGGGAGGACAAGATCGGGCGTACACGGCGGTTGACGCAGAGGGTCCCAGCTTTCAACCGGCAGTCCCAGCAGTTCGCAAAGCTGCTCGACGAAACCCTGCCATCCGGCGGCCTCCCCGCTGAGCTGTATGCCGGAGACTGCGGCGCTGCTCTGGCTTTCGTAATAATCGAACGAAACCCTCAACTCCATGGCTAATTCAGAAACTGCCTGGCTGAAAGCCCTGCCGAAGTCCTCCTGCTTAAGCTGCGAGCCTGCCGCGAGCCCGCCGGCGACCGACGCCTGATCAAGAGAAGAAGCCAGAGATATTCTCTCCATCATCTTTATCACTCCCTGGTGAAGGTCTCGGCTGAGTTTCAGGTCCCCGCCGTCCACAATATCCAGGTTGCTGTTCCGGTCGCCGATATTCAGCAGCGCGAAAGTCTTTTTGCCGTAGGCCTGCATAATGTCCGGGCAGGCCGCGTTGAAAGCGTTAAAAACGGCAAGGCAATCTATATCTATACAGTTTATCTTTATGCCGGCCCGCTCCGCCATCTCCATTCTCTGATTGACAAGCTCTTTTCGCGCCGCGGCCAGAAGAACCTGCATCTTGTTATCCGTTCCGGACTGCGAAGAAATTATCTGCGCGTCGAAATATACTTCTTCCAGAGGGAAAGGCACGTACTTGGCAGCCTCGAACTTCAAAGCCTGGAACAGCTCTTTCCTGTCCATCCGCGGCATAGTTATATAACGCATAACTACCGAGCTGGAACCGGCTATGGATAAATTGACCCCCTTTGCCTCCGGGAAAGCCGAGACCGCGCGGGAAAGCGCATCCTGGACTCCGCCTTCAATTATACTTTCCCTGATTACGCGGCATAGCCCTGCCGAAGAGCCGTTGAAAACCGCCTTGACGGCTTTAACCTCCGAGGTCCCGATATCTATCCCCAGGGAACAGCGCGGCCCGCCTTTGAGAATATTGAATAAACCTGTCATTTTCATTAGTGCCTCATACTCCGCTTTTTCAGTACAACAGCGGCTCTCCCTGTTGTAAAGGCATCTCTTTTTCCGGCGGCTCCTGCTCTTTGACAGGAGCTTCCGCTGCGGACGTGCCGGGCCCGGAGACGTAAGGCAACATCTTTTTTGTATCCGGCGCGGGGATTACGGGTGTTTGGAACTCAACGCGTTCTTCCGGACGTTCATATCTGGAGATCAAAACGACCACGATGACCGCGGATAGCAGACAACAGAAGATGAAAAGCGCTGCCAGCAGCTTAAAAAACGAAAGATTCTTCATATTTCACTCCTCCTGCCACACCGGCCTGCTGTCGAGGCCTGAAATGAATGAAGTAAAATTGGTCATATACGGAAAATACGGCGGGGTCAATCCGGAAAGCATGCGGGCGTCGTAGATGAAATCCCTGCCGTAACCGGAAATGTTGCTGTCCCCGCTGAAGGTCCCGAAAGGACCGTAGTAATCGGTTATCGCCCCTCCCAGAAGGGTCGCCGTGCCGCGCGGACTGCCGCTGCTGTAATTATCCACTTCAAAAACCCCGTGGGGAGCCATAACTATGCCGTGGATGGAAATGTCGTTGGGAGCGCTCGTGCCGATACGCACATCCCCGCCCCAGGAGAGGATCCCGAGAACGTTGGTATAGTTCTCGGCGTTCAGCGTAGGTGTCGTATCGTATCGTTCGTAAGTCACGTTGTCAGCTATCACGATGTCCTGTTCGCTCGATAACGTGACCTTGCTGTCTTTCTGAACCGTCCCCGAAAAAGCTGTTATACTGCCTCTGTTGTATATCAGGATACCTTCGTTATTCGCTCCGTCCGGGACGCCGGCGTATGTCTCGGTGCTCCCCCCGGTCTTGACCGTCGTGGTGGAAGCGCCCAGATCTACCGTTATCTCCTTGACCGTGCTTCCCTGGGTCACGGTGTAAACCGCGTTGCCGTTCGAATTCACGCGCATCGAAACGGAAGCCGAGCCGCGGATATATATGCCGCCGGTAAGAGCGCTCCCGTTGTTCGGTACATATATCCCGTTGTCCCCGGGTTCCGGCATAGTCCCAAGTGCCTGGCTCTTGAGTTCCGACTGCGATAAGGAAGATTCTATATTTATCTGTTCCTGGCCGCGCGAGAATCCGCTGGAGAAAGTCGGCACGTCGTGAGGCGGATTGGAAGACGCGTCCAGCAGCACCGGCCAGCCGTTATTGTAATACCGCGCCCTTGTCTGGCTCTGCGTAATCTCCTGGCTAAAGACAGCCCCGGGACTCTGGGCAAAGCTGAAAAGTTCATTAGTGTGCACAGGTCCGTTGAACCTGGTATTGGATGTGAACCACACCGTGGTGCCTGAAGGCGTCATATGATGAGCGGTGAACAAAGCGAACTTTGCGAAGGTATCGCGCTGGACGCTGAGAGTAAAATTTCCGCTTTTCATTACCAGCCTTTTTGCGATGACGGGGCTGGCGGCGGAAACGTATCCGCGGGAAGAGATGTCGTAAGTGTAATAAAAAACGTACTTCTCCCCGCTGGAGATGTCCTCTTCCGGAGCACGGGAGGCGCGAACGGTTATAACGGCCTCATATCCACCCGTAACACCGCTGTTCAACGCCAGGGGCGTTACGGCCAACGTCGCTTTACCTTCGGAAACCGTGAATTTCGTTCCCGAGCTGGGATAGGCGAAATCCCTGAAGAACCCCAGGGCATCGCCCGCGGCTACGTAAGCGTGTAAGGTCGAAGAAGACCTGATCTGCGAAACCTGTTGTTGCAGGTCGGTCCTTATGCGCTCCCGAATCTCGGCGACGCCGTGGTTTAATCCCGCTTCCGCCAGATAAGCCGCCTGCGAAACGTAGCGCGATATTTCGCCGGAAGATTTCTCGTTCACAATGCTGGAATAATACACGGCAGTGGCCACGAGGATCGCCGCGATTATGACCAGGGTAACTGCCAGCACTATCCCTTTTTTACCTTTGCCCGGCAGAACAGAAGGCATTCTCATCGCGCGTCTCCTTGTGTTTTCAGGGACTGCAGTCCATGCTCCATCCGTCAAAACTCTCCGGCTTCCGGCTCCTCAACCACCACTTCGGAGGATAACGACTGCTCGTAATTCCTGACCGCTATCTGTGTGGAAATAGAAAATTCCTCTCCGCTGTCCGCCACGGTCAGAGCGATCTTGACGGAAGGACAATTCTGAGCGACTGTGCCGCAGGTGTAAGAAGAGCAGCCGCTGCACCCGCCGCCGAAATTTATGCTTTCCACCGAATCGGAGACGACGGCGGCCGCCTCGACACCGCGCTTGACCAGTAAACGGTGAGGATGTTCTCCGTCCAGTTTGTAGGTCACTTTGGTCAGGGAGGATATCTCTCCATTCTCCATCTGCGGCACGTAAAAGTCTATCCGGCTTCCGGACTCGCTCACCGATATCCCATACGTACTTGCGCCCAGCGACCACGCCGGACTGGAACCGCGGAGGGTTCTCGCCAGGTTATCTATGATCTTTCGCGCTTCCTGGCGGCAGACCAGCTTGTTCCTTCCCGTGCGCCAGCTCCGGTTGGAACCAAGCAGGCCGGCGAAAGCCACGGCCAGGACCGCGCAGATTATCGCAGCCGCTACTATCAACTCCGTTAAACCGTATCCCCTTCCGATCTTCATAAGCTGGAAATAAAAGAGACCGCCTCGACCGGCGAATCAAGCCTGCCGTTATGAGGGGAAACATCCTCCCCCGAATCAAGCCTGCCGTTAAGATTTTTGTCTTCTCCTATGACGATCTGTCCCTTATGCCTGAAACAGACTATCAGACGCACGCGCCTGAGAGTTTCCTTCGGATTGGTTCGCAGGGAGTAATCGCCGACTTCAATCCGCCCGATCGCGTCTTGCGCCGGCATACCTTCTATACTGAAGGTAGTGCCGTTCAACGAGGGGATATCCGAGAAATTCATCAAACGGAGCTTCTCCATTTCCGTCTGGAGAGAGTTATTGGCCATCAAATATTTTTCTGAGATATCGGACAAGGCGAACAGGGAAACATACATAGCCAGCATACCGGCGAAGGCAAAAACAAGCACCGCCGAAGCGACAAGGACTTCTATAAGACTGAAACCGTCCTCAGAACAGGACCGGGTCATCGGCACCTGCGGAGCCTCCCTTCCTGGCGCGAACCAGACCGGATTCATCCATGAAGAAAAACCTTCCCTGCAGCAACCCGAAACCAGTAGGATTGGCGTTCACGGTAAAATGATCCGAAGCCGCCAGCCGGTAAACGAAAGAATAACCCTGTTTTGTCCCGCTGACCAGCTCGGGATCGATATAAGGAGGATCGACTTTGGGCTGAGACATATCGGCGAGGGACTCGGGGTAGTTTTTCATGTTGAGCAGGTACAACTGGCAGGCGTTATTCAACGCCCTCAGATTGCCGAGAGCGGAAGTCTCCATACCTATTACGCGGGAACGCAGGATATTCGGGACGGCAAAGGAAATCAAAATTATAACGATACTCGTAACTACCATTATTTCCATAAGAGTAAACCCTCGGCGTCTATTCATTTTTATCGCAGTCCTCCGAAACAAAAAGGTTGCCCGTGGCCACGGCGAAGTTCTTGGACCCGGTTATGCCGCATCTAATGGGAATGGCGGAACAGTTATAACCCGTTTTATCGAGCCTGGAACAAAAATAATTAAACCCGCTCTGCGGCGACTCCAGAAGATAATTCCGGTCTATATACGGAGGGGCCGCTTTGGTAAGCAGAGAAAAATCATCCGGGTACTGCCCTTCATGTTCCTTGCCGTAATTCTCCAGGCCGGTGGCGATGGTTTTAAGAGTGGCCGCCGCCGCCGCGTTGTTACGGGTGACGACCACACCTATTATCTTCTCTCCCAGGACGCTCAAGAGCAAACTGAGCAATCCTACGGATATGACCAGTACCAGGAAACTCCTTCCCTTTTCGGTTGCTCTCTGCATATACCTTTCCTTGCATATGTGTAAACGATGGTTACAAAAATTTTAGCATAAATAATCCATTCCGCAAGATAAAAAAGAAGCGGCGCCCCGGTTTTAGGGGCGCCGCTTGCGACAAACGGCACTTCGCGAATAACGTTACTAACAGGCTCCGTCAGCCAGGACTCCGCCCTGGGTTACGTGGAACGTCTTGGTGCCGGACGCCGAGGAACTCGGGGCGGCCTGCACGCAATAGGCGGTGGTTGTCAAAGTACTGTAAGTATAGGTATATCCCTGGACCGTCTGTCCGCTGTATGCCCTATTCAGATACGGCGGCGTGGGACTGGTAAGCGTCCCTTCGGCTTCGGGATAAGAACCGTTATTGGCGGCGGCGTAAGTCTCCAGCGCCGTCGAGATTGTCCTTAACGTTGCTTGAGCCGCCGATTCATTGGCGGTTATTCGCGCGCGGAGAAGATTAGGGATGGCGATCGCCGCGAGCAACGCTATAATAGCTACTACTATCATAATTTCGACAAGAGTAAAACCTCTTTTCTTCATTTCAAAAGCCTCCTCTCAATGATTACGGTTCTCCGGCGGCAAGAAGTAATTTTTAGAACTATGAATGACCCTGCCGCCGCCGTTCTCCCCGGAGATCCTTCGGTCGAGGAAGAACGTTACCATCGAAACTGGCCACCACCTCCTTTCATACTTCCCGGAAATGAACCGGTATTTCAATTTCGGCTATTCTCCGGTCCCGGAAAGCGCTTATGCAAGCCTTGCGTATTCTGCTTAAAAAAAACCTATTCTCCCTGCGGCGCTCTAAGGCCGCGCCTTTATTGAAGGCGGAGAATAGGAAAAATGCAAGGTTTTTTGCATAAGTAATTATACCACAATTCGATATGATTTTCAACCGCTTATTCTATTTCGAAAGAGATCATCACATTGAACGTCAGCTCGTCATAATCCAGTTCCTTGGGAAAACGGGCGAAGGGAGCGGCATTGACCACGCTGCGGGAAGCGGTTTCCCGCAGATAATTGCTGCCGCTGGACCGCTCATCCAGGACTTTTACCGCCCTCAACGAGCCGTTACGGGAAACTATGAAGGAAACGAATACCCCCCCCTGCGCGGCTTGCCTGTAATTTTCGTAAGCGGCCCTGCGTATTTTCTCCCGCACTCCGGCATAATAACCCTGGTAAGTAGGATTACCTATCCCCTCCGGAGGAAGAACTGCCGGGGGCAGAGTAACCTTTTTCTTGGCTGAAATTGCCTGCGGCTTGAACATATTCGGCCGCAAAGGCCTATCGGCATTGCGCAGGCGTTCCAGGTATGCGGGCACGGACATTTTTTTATCCAGGAGCGAACCGGTGTCGAGAACCGCCCGATTAACGGCGGATGTTTCTCTTGCGGGACTGCTCTTCTTCTCTTTTTTCTCAGGAATAAAGGCGGACGGGGGCGGCTTTTTCATATAGACTATTTCCACCGGCTGACGGGCCGGCGCGGTATTATTGAACAGCGCGGCAGGAAATCCTATGACGGAAATATGCAGCAAGGAAGAAATGGAAAGGCACGCCAGGAATATTTTGTTCTCGACACTCATATTACGTTACCTCTGCCGTATGAACCGGCTCAATACTCTATCCCTTTTCTGGCTTTGACGCCCTTGCGAAAGTAATGCTTGACCTCTCGCACCTCGCTTACCAGATCGGCTTCCTTTATCAATGCCGCGGGCGCATTGCGCCCGGTCAAAACTATCTCGACGTCCTTCGGCGCCCGGCGCAGTATCGATAACAACTCCTCGACATCCAACAGCCCCAGCTCAAGCGCCTGGTGGACCTCATCAAGGATGACCATAGCGAATTTGCCGCCCAAAACGGCTTCCTCGGCTCTACGCAGGCCTCTTTCCGCCGACCTTATATCACCGGCTGAAGGTTTGCCGGTTATGAAACGGGAGCGGCCGAATTGCTCTACGCAAACACCTGCCGTTTTTCTTAAAAAAGCGGCCTCACCGGTGCCTCGCCCTTTCAGGAACTGGCAGAAGAAAACGGTCTTCCCGGCTCCTGCGGCGCGCAGGCACAACCCGAGCGCCGCGGTAGTCTTCCCCTTGCCGTTTCCGGTATAGATATGGATCATGAATATTCTCCCGGGATGGTGATCAATCCCCCCTCCCGAACCAATAGATTATTCATATCTTTCTTCCCCTTGATGGGGAAGATACAGAAAGGGTATCATCGTCCTTATTACTCCCCACAAGGGGGAGGGAAAACAGCACGATGAAGGATAATATACTCTCATCTTCCATCTCCGATGACCGCCTCTAATCTTTCTTCCCAATAGAAAACTCCTTATCTTTTCCTCCCCAACGGATACCTCCAATCTTTCCTCCGAATGGATAATACCCATTTTTCCTCCCCTTGATGGGGAGGATGAAGGAGGGGTGGGTGCGTTGTCCAGTAAATTTTATGGACAACGCACAGAGCAATCGAAAATCGAGAATCGAAAGTAGAGACAAGAAGCATTTCGATTGCGGTCAAATTTCTATTTTCGATTTTCAGAACCAAAAAGTTTGCGCTGCTTGATAAGTTTTTTAGACAGCGCACAGAGCAATCGAAAATCAGCATTACATAATCCAAAGCTCAATGCAGCTTGCCCTGAGCTTGTCGAAGGGGTCAAATTTCTATTTTCGATTTTCAGAACCAAAAAGTTTGCGCTGCTTGATAAGTTTTTTAGACAGCGCACAGAGCAATCGAAAATCAGCATTACATAATCCAAAGCTCAAGCAGCTTACCCTGAG
>JBAZDY010000026.1:0-17441 GCA_041654215.1 Candidatus Omnitrophota bacterium | reverse complement strand
CGTATTCCGATTCCTCTTTGCAGGGGAAGCCGCTCAGGCCGCCGTATTTACGCAGCCCGGCGAATCCGGCATTTCTGCCGGTTATGATTTTATGGGCGTAGGTCTGGTGGCCGACATCCCAGACGATCTTGTCCCGCGGGGTGTCGAGGCAGTAGTGAAGGGCGATCGCGAGTTCCACTGCCCCGAGGCTGGAAGCCAGATGTCCGCCGTTTACGGAAACCACATCCAATATACGGCGACGTATTTCACCGGCAAGTTCCGGCAACTTGTCCAGGGGCAGCCCGCGCAGGTCGGCGGGAGAATTAACGCGTTCCAGCAGCATTATTCCTATTCGTCCTTCCCGTCCTCAAAGGGTTTAAGGTCGAAATCGCCTTTTCTGTTCTTCGAGAGGACTTCTATCTTCTTGCGCGTGCTTTCCAAGCGCGAAGAACAGGCGCGCGATAATTCTATTCCTTCCTGGTATTTCTTAAGCGCCTCGTCCAAAGTCAACTCGCCCTTTTCCAGGTCTTCGACTATCTTTTCCAGTTTTTTCAACGCCTCTTCAAATTTAATCTCCGCCATTTCCGCGCACCTCCGTTACCTGACCGGTTATTTCTCCGTCGTGTAATTTTATCCTTATGTTCTCTCCGGCGGAAACATCCCTCGCGCTTCTAACCACCCCGCCCGCGGCGGAAAAAGTGATGCTGTATCCCCTGGAAAGAACTTTTAAAGGGCTCAATCCGTTAAGATTGGCGGCGGCCGACCTCAAAACCTCGTTCTTGATCTGTAATAAATGCGTCCAGGCCGTTGAAGCCCTGCCGGACAGTTCGGAAACTCTCCGGCGGAACTGCTCAAGCATCGTCTTCGGATTTAACAGCCGCAGTTTCTTGGCGGCGGAGTCCATGCGGCTTGCGCCGATCTCAAAGTAATGCGCCGCGCTCATCTGCATGCGGTGCGCCAGGGCATCCAAATCTTCCCTCGATGAACGCGTAAAGTCCTTCAATCCCGCCTGCAGAGAAGCTGTAAGCCGGGAAAGTTTCTGTCTCAGATCCTCTTTGTCCGGAACTACCAGTTCCGCGGCCGCCGAAGGAGTCGGCGCCCGCAGGTCCGCCGCCAGATCGCAAAGAGTCCAGTCTCTCTCGTGTCCCACGGCCGAGATCACCGGGATCTCCGAATCATAAACCGCTCGCGCCACCGGCTCTTCGTTAAAAGCCCAGAGATCCTCGATACTGCCGCCGCCGCGCCCGACAATTAAAACCTCTATGCGTTCATTTTTTCGCGCGCGCGCGTTGTAAGCATTGAATTCCCTGACCGCGGAGGCGATCTCTCCGGCAGCCCCTTCTCCCTGCACCTTAACCGGATACAAAATCACGTGCACCCCGCTGAAACGTCCGGCCGCCACTTTCAAGATATCTTTAAAGGCGGCGCCGGAGGCGGAAGTGACGACGCCGATGCGCGACGGCAGATAAGGAATCTTCCGCTTATGCTCCGAAGCAAAAAGCCCTTCTTTCTCCAGTTTCTTTTTCAACTGCTCCAGGGCCAGTTGCAGGCTACCGAGACCTTTTGGCTCCAGACTGCGCACATAAAGCTGATAGCGGCCGTCCCTCTCATAAACGCTGACGCCTCCGCGGCAAATCAGCTTGTCGCCGTCTTTCAACTCGAACTTTATGCCGCGCGCCGTCTGCGGAAAAATGACGCATTTCAAAAGGCCGGAGGCGTCTTTTAAATTAAAGAATACGGTTCCCGTGGCTATTCTCGTCGCCCCGGAAACCTCCCCTTCCACCCACACCTCCGGGAACCCCTCCTCCATTAGTTCCTTTATCCGGCGGTTTATCTCCGAGACGGTAAAAATCTTCCGCCCCTTTTCCGGTCGTCCGGTAAAAAAATCTTCTTCGTCTTCCGGAATGTTCTTCATCCGTCTAAGGAACGTTCTTCTTCTCCTGGGCGGACTGCTCCGCCGGGACAGCCGGGAAGTCCGCCGGCTTGGGTTGTCCGTCCTGCGCAGCCGTGGGAGCAGCGGGCGGTTCCTCGGGTTTCGGCTCGAAAGAAAACAACATCACGGAATATGCCGGCAGTTCCGCCGTCTCTTCCAATGTCCCGGAACAGAAAACCGCTCTTTCCTGGGCCGGAGAAAAAACGCAATCCTTAACGCAAGAAAAATCCGACACGTATTTACGCGCCAGGTAATCCCCTTTGATGTTCTTCAGCGTGATCCTGAACGGCTGGACGGCCGATTTTTTCTTTTCAATCTCATCGTTGCGCGCGACCGCGTCGGCGAACAGCGACCGCAATCTCTTCGTGACCCCCCAGAGCGACTGCACGTCCGTCTGCCTGGAAAGCAAGCGTCCGTAAGTGCCGTCTTTTATCATGCGCAAAAGGATCTTTCTCTCCGCGGCGTTAAGCAATCCCACGCTTCTGGAAAGCATATCCCTGGCTGCCTCGGGATTCACGTAATTATAAACCAGCACGTTCACTCTCTGGCCGTCCCTGCCGGCCAGAATGCCGAGATCCCCTTTGCCGGCGGCCGAAGGAGAGATCTGATAAAAATTGTCCCCGAGCGACTGGAGCATGCGAAAAACGCTGTAAGCCGCCTTCGGACCGCCTTTATACTGGTTACCCCGCGAATCGAACCAGAAGGCTCCGATATTGCGGGTGACATGCTTTTTGTTGGAATGAAAATCCTCGAGGCAGTAATAAATCTGCCCGTCCACCCCGCAAGACTGCATTCCCTTCAGCCGGGCCGGGATGTAACTGGCGGCAATATTGCCTCTTTCCGAACGCTCCTGCGGCAGGTTCAGTCCGTTGTCGTAATTCCACTCATCTATGATCAGCGGCGTATCCTTGCTGAGGTTGAAATAAGAAAGCCATTCCCGGATCAATTCCACCGGCAGTTTATTGTATGCGGTGTTATACTGCTCGGCGAAAGGGTCGGTGGAATAGGCATGCCAGGTGATGAAATCCAGCGGCAGGCCGTACCGCGAACAATACCGGATCAACTCGTAGATCAGGCTTTTCTCCGGAGCCGCCACGGTATTACCCTCGGGATTCTGATACCACCAGCTGGTTCCGGGACCGCCGAGATATATCTGCACCTTGTCCTCGTTTTCGACCTCCTTCACCGCCTCGGCCACGCTGCGGTAAAGCAACAGATAATCCTGGGTGCTTCCGAGAAAAAAATCGTCAAGGTCGGGGGCGCTCCAGACCTCAAACCAAACCTTGTCGTTCCTAAATTCCCTGATGTATTTCTTGACCAGCTTCCTGAATTCCTGCGGATCCAACAGCTGGCTTCTTTTATCCAGCACTTTTCCCATTCCGGCGGGGGTGCCGAAAAAAGTCATGATCACCGTTCCGCCGGAAGAACATATTTTGTCGATGATGCCGCGATAATAAGCCGTCTGCTTCTCCAGCGCTTCGCTATTGTCCTTCAACTGGGCAGTCTCCCAGAGGTCGAACTGCAGACGGTAATAACCGGGGAACCCGATCTCTTCGCTCCATCTTCTGAACGGCTCGTCCCCGGCTGCAGACTGCGGACGTGAGGGATCAAAACCGCCGCCCCTTCCGCTGAGGTCTATCGAAGGCGCGAATATTTTCGGGCGCGGCGAAGTCTGCCCGGAAACATCAAGAGAGAATTCGATCCGAACCGGCGTTTCTTTTTTCTCTTCCTGCGCAAAAGACGGCCGGCAGAAAAAAAGAGAAGCCGTTAACGCGGCCGCCGCCAGGATATATACCGGTATAAAAGATATCTTCATTTATCCCCTTCGTCAAGCGGCCGCGTTGACACGCATGATCGCCGCGGCCCTGCCGCTTTCTTCGTCTATCTCCACCACTACTCCCTGAACCCTGACGTTCTCTTCGGCAACCTCGAAGCGCACCGGCATCCCGGTGACGAATCTGTGCAGAACGTGTTCTATCTTTCTGCCGATGACCGAGTCGTGCGGCCCGCACATCCCTACGTCGGTAATATAAGCCGTGCCGCGGGGAAGGATGCGCTCATCGGCGGTCTGGACGTGCGTATGCGTGCCGAGAACGGCCGAAACCTTACCGTCCAGAAACCAGCCCATAGCCACTTTTTCCGAAGTCGCTTCCGCGTGCATATCCACGATTATTATTTTAGCGCGGGAGGAAATATCTTGCAGCGCATCCTGCGCAGCCTTGAACGGACATTCGGACGGTTCCATAAAAACCCTTCCCTGCAGGTTCAACACCCCCACTCGCCTGCCGCCGGGGAGTTCGAAAACCTCTGCTCCGCGGCCCGGGGCCTGAACCGCCGCGTTCGCCGGCCTCAAAATGCGTCTCTCTCTGTCTATAAGCGGGACTATCTCGCTTTTCTTCCAGATGTGATCACCTGAAGTGAGCGCATCGGCGCCGGCGGAAAACAAGTCCTCCGCCGTCTTCTCGGTTATCCCGGAACCGCCGGCGGAATTCTCGGCGTTGGCGATCACGAAATCCACCTCGAATTCCTGCTTTATCCCGGGCAGCGCCTTACGGAAACCGTTCCTCCCGGGGCTGCCGACTATGTCCCCTATGAAAAGTATCTTCATTTTATTTCGCGTACTCTATGGCCCTGGTCTCGCGGATCACGGTTACCTTGATCTGACCGGGATATTCCATGCCCTCTTCTATTTTCTTGCGTATCTCGCGCGCCATGTTAACGGCCTCCGCGTCGGAGATTTTCTCCGGCTGGACGACTACCCGGATTTCCCTGCCCGCCTGAATGGCAAACGATTTTTCCACTCCTTTGAAAAGGTTGGCTATCGATTCCAGTTTGTCCAGACGCTTGATGTATGTCTCGAGCGTCTCCCTGCGCGCGCCCGGACGCGCGGCGCTGATGGCGTCCGCGGCCACGGTAAGCACCGCGTAGAAACTGCGCTGCTCCGCCTCCTCGTGGTGCGCCTCTATCGCCCCCACCGTCTCCGGCGATTCGCCGTATTTCCTGGCGAGCTCGGCGCCTATCGTGGCGTGGGTACCCTCGACCTGATGATCGATGGCCTTGCCGATGTCGTGCAGCAGCCCTATTCTTCTGGCCAGTTTGAAATCAAGACCAAGCTCGGAGGCCATAACGCCGAGAAGATAAGAAACCTCTTTGGAATGCTGAAGCGCGTTTTGCCCGAAGCTGGTGCGGTATTTCAGGCGGCCGAGCAGTTTTATCAATTCCGGGTGGAGGTTCTCCACCCCGGACTCGAAGGAAGCCTTTTCTCCTTCCTCCTTAATTTTTGCCTCCATCTCCTTCTTGGTCTTCTCCACAATCTCTTCTATCCTGCCGGGATGGATGCGGCCGTCGCTGATAAGCTTTTCCAGGCTCAGACGAGCTATCTCCCTGCGCACTGTGTCGAAGCAGGAGATGGTCACCGCCTCAGGGGTATCGTCTATGATCACATCCACGCCCGTAGCCATCTCGAACGCCCTGATGTTACGGCCTTCCCTGCCGATGACTCTCCCCTTCATTTCGTCGCTGGGCAGGGTGACTACGCTGACAGTGGATTCGACCGTATGCTCTACCGCGCAGCGCTGTATGGAAAGACTCAATATCTCCTGGGCCTTCTTGGCGGAGGCTTCCTTCATCTCCTCTTCCTGCTTCTTTATCAACTGCGCTTTCTCGGAACTTAATTCGTCGTTGAGCCTGTTCAGGAGTATCTGCTTGGCCTCGTCGGCGGAAAGAGAAGCGATCTTCTGCAGCCTGTCCTTTTCCTCGTTTATCAAAGACATCAGGTGGGCGTCCCTGGCTTTCAGAGAATCCTCCTGTTTCCGCACATTTTCATGGCGGGTCTCTATCTCTTTCTCTTTTTTCTCCAGCAGATCCAGCCGGCGGTCGATATTTTCCTCTTTCTGGGAGAGCCTTTTCTCCAGAGAAATCAATTCCTGCCTGCGCTCCTGGGTCTGCTTGTCAAAATCCTGGCGCATGCGGTAAAGCAAGTCCTTGGATTCCAGCTCTGCTTCCCTGCGCTTGTCCTGCGCTTCTTTTTTAGCCTGTTCTATAATGGCCTTGACCTGAGCCTCGGCGTCTTTCACTTTCCTTTCCGCGATATAACGGCGCAATAAATAGCCGCAAAGCAGCGCTGCCGCTGCAGTGACGGGCATCAATAATGCTAACAACATGGTTTCCCCCTTCCCGAAAAAACGAAGTTATTGTGAAATGTCGGCTGAACACGTCCGCCTGTAACTACGCCGGACGCGGCTTTCAGGCAAAGATTACTTTTGTCAGAGCGGTATCGTGTTCTGCGGAAGGGATTATCGGAACGACCTGGAAATCATAAGCCAGGCCTACGGAAGGAACCGTTGAAGGAAGTCTTTTCAAGAAGTTATCGTAATACCCTTTGCCTCTGCCGAGGCGGTTTCCGGCTTTGTCAAAAGCCACTCCGGGTACGATTATCAAGTCTATATCATCAGATCCGATAAGCTTCCTATTCACGGGCTCGCCGATGCCGTAAAGGCCTTTCTTGAGTTTCCCGTCTTCCGGGAAAACACAAGGTTTCATTCTTCTGTTGCAGCCGCAAACCGGCACGGCAACGATTTTCCCGAGTTGTCTTGCTTCCTTTATCAATTCCTGCGTTCTGACTTCCCCGCCAAAAGACACATAACACATTACCGTTCTTGCCTTTCTAAACAACAAACTGCGAAAAAGCTCCTCCTTTATTTGTTGGCTTTTCCTGCAACGGATATCTTCTCTCTGGGCTTTCAGAAGGGATAAAATCCTTCTGCGAAGCTTGCTTTTTAAAAACTCTATATTATCCTTCCGCGACTCTTTCATAATATTATTATTTTAGTGTAATCCGGCCGGATGGTCAACACCTTTACCCGCCTTTAAAGAGGCGAAACCGAGCGAATAGTCGCGCGGTTTACGTATCTCATTCAGAAATCTAAGGTTGCCTCTTTTTCCCAATTCAGCGTATATCAAACTCCAGACACAATCTTTTTCCGGATCGACCTCGCATTTGCCTCCGGTCATCCCGCCGCATGGACCGTTCAGCATACCCTTGGGACAGAGCGATAAAGGACAGACCGCGCCGCTTGCCTCCAGCAGACAGTCGCCGCACAACACGCAGTTCTGCCTGAATCCGCCCTTTGCGTCTACCGAAGCCGGGAACATACTGTTGCAGCAGGGAACGACCACGGCATTCACGCGAAGGTTCTCTTTGACAGTCTGCGTCCCCATTCCACAGGCCATTACCAGCACCGCGCCGCTGCGCTTCAATTCTTCCGCGAAACCGGCGAGGGCATTTTTGACGTTTGCGGCCACGCACGGAGATTCCGGAACGCAGTGCCCGCTCACCGGGATACCCTGCTCCTCAAGTATCCCCTTCATCTGCCGCACCTCTTCTTCTCCGCCGGTATGGCAAGCGGTAGCGCACTCCGAGCATCCCACGATAAAAACCGGACCGCGCCCTTTTAGAAAACCGAGTATCTCTTCCCGCGGTTTTTGTTCTGTGAAAATCATTGCCTTACCAGAGCTCCCGCCTCATCTTGGCATCCAGTTCTTTGGCGCTCTGCCAATCTTTCTTGGCGCCTTCGACGGCCCCGCCGCCCGCCCCTTTTACGGTTTCGCATCCCACGATCGTGGTGAACGCCAGTAAAAAGACCGCGATGAACATTTTTTTGAAGATCATCCTGCCCCTCCCGAATTAATCACAACAGCCGCATTGTTTATCCTTACCGCCGTTATCCAGATATTTATCGCTGTTCCTGCCGAATTCTTCTTTACATTCAAGCGAACAGAAGAAAAAGGTCCTGCCGGACATGCTTATTTTTGCCGCCGCTTTATCGGGATCTACCTCTTTCCCGCAAACAGGATCCCTCTGTTTCCCCCCTGGATTCTTACCGTTGTCCTCCCAGCCGCAGCAACAGCCGTTGCTGGCCTTCCTGGCGAAAACGAAAAGAATTAGCGCCATCGCGGATACGGCCAAGATCACCAAAATTCCCATAAGACACCTCCTGTTCCGGGGCTTCCGCGTCTTGATTAAGCCGCTTTATCTATAGTTACAGAACTCCAGTGCCACAGGAAAATCCGCGCTTTTCAGACGCGCGATAATCGACTGCATCTCCGCTTCAGAAATAATATCGAAAGCAAAATCGGCCGTTTCAGCACGCCCGGGTTAACCGGAGGCGGGGGGCCGTCAAAAGATAATTTTTTCTTTTACATCTTACCATCGCGGCAGACGGAAATCAACTATAAAACAAGAAAGCGGATCGGAGAAAAGGGGGGCTCGAAAAAGCGTCTTTCGTCCTTCGACGCACATCATTTCCCCGAACGAATTTTATCCAGACGCTGTTTTATCCTGGCCTCGTGGCCGATATCGGTGGGTTCGTAAAAACGCACTTTGCGGCGGGTGTAATCCTGTTGAACGAAATGGCCGGAATAATCATGGCTGTATTTATAATCTTTTCCCCTGCCCAGGGAAGCGGCGGCTTTGTAAGAGGCGTCTTTAAGATGATCGGGGACTTCTTGAACAGTTTCGTTCTCAACTTCGGCATAGGCCTTCTCTATGGCCAGATAGGCGGCGTTGGACTTCGGCGCGCAGGCGATATACACCGCGGCCTGTGCCAGAGGGATGCGCGCTTCCGGCATCCCCACGAATTCCGATATCTGCAGGGCTGACGCGGCCAGCACCGAAGCCAGCGGATCGGCGTTGCCGACGTCCTCGGCAGCGCAGATGCAAATCCTACGCGCTATGAAACGCGGGTCCTCGCCGGCATAAAGCATCTTGGCCATCCAGTAAAGCGCGGCGTCCGGATCGGAACCGCGCATGGACTTGATAAAAGCCGAAGCGGTATCGTAATGCCCGTCGCCGTCCCGGTCGTAAAGCACGGCCTTCTTTTGTATGGATTCGGAGGCGGCGGCCAGATCGAACTTTATGGTGCCGTCCGGGGAAGGCGACGTAGTTAAAACTCCGATCTCCAAAGCGCTGAGGGCGCGCCTGGCGTCCCCCTCGCAGGAGCGCGCCAGGAATTCCACCGCTTCCGCAGCGGCATGCACATTAAGCGCTCCCAAGCCCCTTTCTTTGTCGGAAATCGCGCGCCCGATTATCCCCTTTATATCCTCTACGCTCAAGCTCTTCAACTCGCAGACCAGCGAACGGGAAAGAATCGGGGAGACAAGAGAGAAAAACGGGTTCTGCACGGTGGCGCCGATCAGCACCACGTTACGTTCCTCCACGTCCGGCAGAAGCACATCCTGCTGCGCCTTGTTGAAACGGTGTATCTCGTCGATAAAAAGGATGGTCCTTTCACCGGCCGCCTTTGCCGCTCTTGCCGCCGCGATCTCCTTTCGCATCTGCTCGACGTTGGAAGTGGTGGCGTTCAGGGCGATGTAGCGCGCCTTGGTGATCCTGGAAATGCACCAGGCGAGGGAGGTTTTACCCGTCCCGGGCGGGCCGAAAAGGATCAGGGATGTCAATTTGTCGGCTTCGATCGCCCTGCGCAGGAGCTTTCCTTTACCGAGCAGGTGCGACTGACCGGCGTATTCTTCCAGGTCGCGTGGACGCATACGCACAGCCAGCGGAACGTCCGGGCGGACTTCTCCGCCGGCGACAGAACGTTTTACATCATCGGGGATTTTCTTTTTATCTTGGGAAGACATATTTCCGGTCCGAAAAAGGCATAAAAAAACCCCGCCCTGTGCCGTTGGACAAATGACGGGTTGAACCCATTTCCCAGTTTGGGAGCGATCCTTCCGGCGCCAAGGCGCCGAAAGAGCAAGACTCCCGTGTTCTTGGTGTTGGTTCACCAAACATCATTCATCCTAACGAGCACGGCAGGGAATCTAACGCTGCAAAAATAAGTATACCACGGCATCCTGCCGTTGTCAATTCCCGCAGAGGGAACTCTTCCTGTTTTCAACGCAGAGAAATACCGGAGTGGCCGGACAGGGCCTGCACGACGGCGGCATGCGCGGGCGCGACCTCCGCTTCTGTCAGCGTTTTCTCTTCCGAGCGGTAAACGCAGGATATCGTCAATCCTTTATAGCCGGCGGATATCTGCTCCCCTTTATAAACATCAGACAACTTCAGTTCTTTCAACAATCCGCCGCCAGCCCGCCCGGCGAGTTCGAAGACATCCCGCAGCGGTATCTCCTCTCTCAACAACAGGCTGATATCGCGGATCACCGCGGGAAAAAGAGCCATTTTGCGAAAACTCTTGCGTCGAGCCAGGCGCGAACGCATAACCGGCTCCAGCCTTATCTCGGCGGCCGCCGCGCTCCGGTTTTTTATGTCGAATGCCGCGGACTGCTTCTTGTCCAGAATAATGATTTCCCCCAGCTTTTCGTCTCCCGCGTGTACGGAGATATTACCGCCTACGGAATGCTGCCTGAAAGAATAATTCTGTACTCCCGCCCAGGAAAAGAGTCCCTCCAGCGCGCCCTTTATGTGCAGGGGGCCGAATTCTTCCTCGCAGAACGCCCTGCCGTTAAAATACCTGCGCGTGCCGCAGACCGCCAGAGCGAGCACTTTTTCTTCCCTGTGCCCGGAAGAAGGCGCCCTGTAATAAATGTCCGCGACCTCAAAAAACCGCAGGTCTTCCTGTTTTTGATTAATGTTATACGCCAGGCAGCGCAGCAGTCCCGGCATGACCGAGGTGCGCAGGACTTCCTGTTCGCGGCTCAAAGGATTTAAAACCTCTATCGCCTCGCCCGGTTTCTCCGAAATTACGTCCAGCGAAGTCCTCTCCACAAGACCGTAAGTTACGGTTTCGTGGAATCCTTGTCCGGCGATAAGTCTTTTAATCCCGGAAACGCACTGCCAGGAGGACACCCCCGACGGATCGGCCGAGACGAAAGGAAGCGTAGGGACTATCCTGTCGTATCCGTATATACGCGCGATCTCCTCCTCCAGGTCGGCCTGCTGTCCGACGTCCTTCCTGAAAAGAGGGACTTCCACTTTGAGCGTGGACGAGGAGGATTTCTTCACTTTAAATCCCAGGCCGGAGAGAATACGATAAGCCTTCCCTTTAGCCAGCTTGATATTCAAAAGTTTCTCGGCCCCGGTAACGGAAAATTCAAGTTTCTTGCGTCCGGCGGCCCCGGAGCCCTTCCTGATAAAAGCCTGCGCCTTTCCGCCGCAGAGAGAAACAATAAGCATCAACGCGCGCGCCACCGATAATTTGACCCTTTCAGCGTCCACCCCTCTTTCGAAACGGTAGGACGCTTCTGTCTGTGCGGCCATCAAACGGCAGCCTTTTCTTACCAGCACAGGGTCGAACATCGCGCCTTCCAGCAGAACGTTGGCTGTGCCCGAAGAAACCTCGCTCGCTTCCGCGCCCATGATTCCGGCCGCGGCCACCGGCTTACCGCTGTCGGCGATAACCAGTATTTCGGGCGTCAAAAGATGGGTTTTCCCGTCTATGGTAGTCAGGCGCTCTCCCTGTCCGGCCCGACGCACGATTATCCGACCTCCGGCTATCTTATCCAGATCAAAGGCGTGCAAAGGCGCGCCCCATTCAAAAAGGGCGTAATTGGTTATGTCCACTATATTATTTATGCTCCTGCAGCCGACACTCTCCAGCCTCCTGCGCAGCCATTCCGGCGAAGGTCCGACCTTTACGCCTCTTATAACCGTAGCGGTATACAGAGGGCAGTCCCGGACGCTCTCCAGGGAAACGGAAACCCCGGCAACCCTTTTCTTTCCGGGAACGCTCTTGAAGAACCCTGCGGGGGCCTTGAATTTTTTACCGAGGAGCGCGGAAGCCTCTCTTGCCATGCCGGTCATGCAAAAACAGTCGGCGCGGTTGGAAGTGATCTCGGCGTCGAATATGAAATCTCCGTCTTGCTGAATAACGGAACCGATCTCATGCCCGGCCATGGTGAATTTATGCGCCAGGGTCTCAGCGTCCACTGTTATCTTGACGAAATCTTTCATCCAGTTATAACTGAATTTCATATCTCCCCTTTAAAATTGTTTCAGGAACCTCACGTCGTTCTGGAACAACAATCTTATATCGTCTATGCCATATTTTAGCAGTGCTATCCGGTCCACCCCCATGCCAAAAGCGAACCCGCTATATTTGGAGGGTTCGTAGCCTACATTCCTGAAAACGTTGGGATGTATCATCCCCGCCCCGAGAATCTCCAGCCAACCCTTCCTTCCGCAAAGCGGACATCCTTTGCCCTCGCATATAATGCAGGAAACGTCCAGTTCTACAGACGGCTCGGTGAACGGAAAGAAGTGGGGGCGGAAACGCATCCTGATATCTTCCCCGAATATGCCTCGTGCGAAAGATTCCAGAACTCCCTTTAGATGCGAAAAATTCACGTTCCTGTCCACCAGGAAGCCTTCGATCTGATTGAACATGAAGGAATGGCTGGCGTCCACGGCGTCCGGGCGATAGACTCTGCCGGGCACTACGACCGCCACCGGCGGCCTGCGGGAACGCATTACCCTTATTTGCATCGGAGAGGTATGGCTTCTCAGAAGAAGCTTGCCGTCTTTCTCTTCCAGGATGCCTCCGCCGGGAGCCTTGAGATAGAATGTGTCGAAATTGTCGCGCGAAGGGTGTTCCAACGGGATATTCAGCCCGCTGAAATTATTGAATTCGTTTTCTATCTCCGGGCCTTCCTCCACGGAAAACCCCATCCTGGCGAAGAGACCGGTAACTTCCTCCGCCACCTGGGTGATCAGATGAATGCTCCCCGCGGGCTGTCCCACGCCGGGCATACTGATGTCAACTCCCGCCGCGGCTCCACCGGAAAAACAGGAAGCGGCCCCGGAAGCCTGCTTCCGCTCGAACGCGGCGAGCAGGGCGCCTTTCAGGGCATTGACCTTTTTGCCGAAAGCCGCGCGTTCTTCCGGCGCAAGAGAAGGGATCTCGGCGGTAAGCCCGGCGAGAACCCCTTTCCTGCCCAGGTATTTATTCCGCAGTTCTTCCAACGCCTGTCCGGGAGAGACGGCGGTTATCTCTTCTTCCGCAGTCTTCCGTAAAGCATCGATATCAATAACAGACATATTGCCCCCGCTAACAAAACAGCCATTTTCTTCGCGGCAGGGCAGATTAATTCTTCCCTGGCCGCGCTTTTAATTATCACGGTCACGCTGCCGGCGTGAATATCCATGTCTCCGCCGTGTCTATGACACGCCCGGTGGAATTCTCCGCTGACCCTTACGATATCTCCCTGTCTTTTATAGCCGCCGGCGGACAGACCGGCGACATTCTCTGCGGCGGTAAAGACGCCTATGGCGGAGCGGCCGTCATTGACGTTAATCCAGGCGTAACGGCCCTGTTTCATTATATCACCGATGACCTCCCCCTCAAACGATATTGTGCGCCCGTCATAAAGCCCGGGATCGGTAAGCAGGGAGGAAGAAGACACCGTCTCCGGACCGGCGCAGGCGCCCCAGCAAGACACGGCAAGTGCGGCCGAAAGAAGGCAAAAAACCGTCAGAATTCTCAACGTAATCCGCACGTCATTTCCCCTTTATCGCCGCCAGAAGAAAACCTGCCAGGGTAAAAACGGCAATGAACTCCAGCCTCCCGGCCCACATCTGGAAAATATAAATTACCTTGAGCGCCGCCGGCATTCCGACGGATGTTATCCCGCAGGAAAGCCCGACGTTCGCCGCCGCCGAGGTCGATTCGAACAGCGACGGGATAAACCCAAACCCGCAAAGCATGCCGGCCAGCGCCCCGATTCCGAAAAGAATAATATATGCCAGGGTGACCATCAGGGAGGCCCGCACAGTCTTGTCTTCCAGAAAAACCTCTTTGATATGATGGAACTTCTGCTCGACCATCGCCCTGGAAGGGAATATCACCTTCTTTATGTCCTGGACGAACGCCTCGGCGATTATGCCGATACGCAGCATCTTGATGCCGCCGGTGGTGGAAGAAACGGCGCCGCCCAAGGCCATGGCGCAAATCATTCCGACCAGGGAGAGATCGCTCCATTCCTTTCCGACCTGCTCGGCGTAAACGGTCATGAACCCGGTGCCTGTATGCCCGGATAGAAGCTGATAAAAACCTTTTCTTAACAGGACAAGGAACCCTCCGGAGGCATAAGACGATCCCCCGGTCTTGAGCCCGACCGCGGTGACGATAAAAGTCGCCAGGATGCTCACGAACAATACCCTCATCTCGATATTGCGCAGCAGTTCGCGGCGGTTACCGGTCCACAAGTGATAATGCAGCCTGAAGTTGATCGCGCCTATAACCATCAAAACCGCGGTGATTATCTCCATGCCGTAATTATGGTAATACAGCATGTTCTGGCTCTGGGGAGCGAAGCCTCCGGTGTCGAAGGCGGCCATGAAAATGCAGGCCCCGTGAAACAATGCGCGTCCGGATCCCATTCCGTTTTTCATCCCAACGGCCCAGAGCGCGGCGGTGCCCAGCGCAAGATAAGTGAAGCTGACTCCCCAGATGAACCGCGCGGTATTGATCACGTTCGGCAGGACCCTTTCGTCGCGGGCCTCCCCGACATACATGCGAAAAGCGCCGGAAAATCCTTTCACGAAGAAAGACAGGGCGACGACGACTATTCCCTGCCCGCCGATGAACATTGTGAAATGCCGCCAGAGATTATGCGTGAGGGAAAGATGATCCAGGTCCTGCGCCAGAGATAATCCCGTGGTCGCGAAACCGGACATGCTCTCAAAACAGGCGTCGAGAAAAGAAATCCAGTGCCCGCTCAGCCATAAGGGGATCGCGCCCAGGATCATCGCCGCCAGCCAGGACAGGGCCACCATGATCATTCCGTGCATCCAGTTCGGATCCAGGGAATCGATGCTTTTTTCGTATGCCGAAGCCTTTTTCTTTCCCGATTCGTATACGGCGCGGCAGACCTGCATCATAAGCAAGCCGGAAACGAAAATTATCTCGATCGTTATGAGAAAATCAAGGAAGGGGCCGCGTTCCCCGCAGAGGAACGCGCATCCCAACGGCAGCAGCATGGTCAGTCCGAGACCGAGTATTATCCTGGAGAGATGATACCCGATGACCGCAATATCTTCGGCTCGCGGACGTAGTATCATATCTTCACCAGTAGAACGATCACGCAGATAACCGCCGCGGCCAGCATAAGGGCGAGGGCGTAGGAAACCTCCCAAACGATACCCAGCATACTGTTAAAAATTTTATTCTTACTTTCCATATGAACGAAACCCTCCCGTTCTCAGAGTTTACCGGCAAGGAGCCTCAATAGCTGAGGTTCGTTCCCTATCGCGGTGATAGCGATAACGTCGTCCCCCGGCTGAAGAACGGTGGTCCCTTTGGGGACGATAACTTCTTCTTTTCTCAATATGGAAACCAAGACGGAATCGGCGGGCAGTTGAAGCTGGCTGACCTGTTTATTGATGACGGGAGAATCGCCCGGCAGGTCGACGCGCACAAGGGCGAGCTTGCCGCGCTTGAAGCTCATCAGGTTCACGAAATCGGAAAAGGAGACCTCTTCCTCGATAATCTTGGCTATTATTTTCGTCGCGTCCACCGGGACGTCAACGCCCAGCTTGAAAAAAGTGGATTCGTTGTCCGGATCGTTGACCCGGCCGACGGTGCGGTTCACTCCGAAACGTTCTTTGGCCAACTGGCAGATGACGAGGTTGTCTTCATCGTCGCCGGTGACCGCGGCCACGACGTCGGCGCGGGATATCCCCGCTTCCGACAGTATTTCCTGGTCGCAGCCGTCGCCGTTAATCGCCAGCACTTCCAGGCTCCGAGCCGTTTCCTCGCAAATATCCCGATCGCTATCTACGATGGAAACGGTATGCCCGCTTTCGGAAAGCCTCCTGGCAAGGAAGTATCCTACTTTTCCGGCGCCGACTATAAGGATATACATAACTTTCTCCGAAAGAAAAGACTAAAGCCCGAATTTCTCCTTGACGCTCTTAAGGCTGGCGACTTTTACCACCCCTGTGAGCGTATCGGTCTCATTCAGCACCAAAGACGGTTCTGGAATAACCACGCCTTCAAGATTGCGCAGCGCCACGACCATGAACTCGCCGGGGATGTTTATCTCCTTTATCGTCTTGCCGGCAAGGCCGTTCTTGGCCTCCAGTTCGAGTACGCCGAGTTCTTTTGTCTCTATCAAATAACTGGAGAAACGACTTTCTATTATTTTGTCGCGGAGCATCGCCGCAAAAAGCACGGTGCCGCTGATGATATCCATTCCCAGCGCGGTGTAGATGTGCGCGCGCTGCGGGTCGTAAATCCTGGCGAGGACTTTGGGAACGTTAAAAATGCGTTTGGCCACCTGCGCGGCGATCAAATTGGTATTATCGCCGTTGGTCACGGAACAGAAGGCGTCGGCCTTTTCGATCCCGGCCTGCTTAAGCAAAGCCTGGTTGAAGCCGTTGCCGGAAAGTGTAAGGCCGTTGAAGGCGTCTCCCAGCCGGGAAAAAGCGGACTTGTTCTTGTCGATGATGACGACATTGTGTCCTTCTCCCGAAAGAAGCCTGGCCAACTCCGCGCCTACCCTGCCGCAACCGACTATGATCACGTACATTTTCTATCCCGGTAGTGGACCGAAAACAGATACTTATGCTTTGGCGATTTTTATCAGTTCCTCAAAAGCCTTGGGATCGCGTATTGCCAGGTCTGAAAGGACTTTTCTGTCCAGTCCCACCTGCGCTTTTTTCAAGCCGTTTATGAATTCGCTGTATTTCATGCCGCAGGAACGGCAGGCGGCGTTAAGCCTGCTGATCCAGAGCCTTCGAAAATCGCGTTTGCGGTTTTTCCTGTCGCGGTATTCATAGACCAGCGCGTGCATCACCGCTCGGCGGGCCTGTTGAAACTGCTTGCTGCGGTCTCCCCAATATCCTTCCGCCTGTTTTAATACTCTCTTTTTTCTTCTTCTTGTAGCAACGCTGTGTTTAACTTTTGCCATGACTAACCTCTCTCTTTTTACTAACATCCCGGGTGCGACGCCGGGAAAAACGCATTCTGCCGTCCTCTATGCGTAAGGCAGCAGCCTTTTCAGATACTTCTCGTGCTTTCCCAGGCTTACGGTGTCGGACTCTCTGAGTTTCCGGACCCTGGACCTTTTCTTGTTGGTCAAAAGATGGCTCTTGTTGCACGGGGCGTATTTGACCTTACCCTTGGCGGTAACCTTAAACCTTTTAGCCACGCCCTTTTTAGTCTTTAATTTTGGCATTTCTCTTTCTCCCCTCATATTTACTTCCCGGACAAAAGACAAAAAGACCTTTTGCTGTCCCGTCCTTGCCGGTGCTGCCCTCGTTACCCGGTCTATTTCGGGGCGATCACCATAGAAATAATCCTGCCTTCCATGGCGGCGCCTTTCTCTACTGTGCCGTCGTTCTGAGTATCCACTACGAACTTCTCAAGCAGTTTCCTGCCGATATCTATGTGCTCCATCTGCCTGCCGCGGAAAAAAAGATTAATCCTGACTTTGTTTTTGTCTTTCAGGAAATCCAAAACCTGCTTCAGCTTGGTCTTGTAATCGTGCTGGTCTATGTTCGGCTTGAGACGAATCTCCTTGAGACGGACCATCTTCTGGTGTTTTTTCGCTTCCCTTTCCTTCTTCT
>JBAZDY010000025.1:5479-17723 GCA_041654215.1 Candidatus Omnitrophota bacterium | reverse complement strand
GATCTCCTGGATTTCATCCGCGAACAGCCAACGGTCTGCCGTCAGGGCTTCATATACGCTCTTGGCGGAGACAGACGCAAATCTCGATTTGAAATCGGCGTGCAAAGTATTCATTTGCAGTGATTGGGCAGTGGAAACATCCAGGATCACTATGTCGCTCTTTCTTAACGAGTCAAGCAGGTTTCCCTGTTCAATAAGGCTGGTGGAATCTTTACCGACGAAAACAACGCTTACAGCTTCTTTATATTCTCCCGAACCCAATAAATCGGTAAACTCTTTATAAGCATCTCGGGCCTTGGCTTCCGTGGCATAAAGCCCGACAGACTTGATTCCCAACAAAGCCAGGAAGGCCTGGCTGATCGGGATAATCACCGCCGTCTTGCCGTCGCCGGTATCGGCCTTCTGGATCATGCTCTCGGACCCGCCGGATATGGCCTTCAGTATCTCGGTGAACTGAGTGCCTTTACCGCTTTGCAAACGCTTGAAATCGAATTCGCCTCCGTCTTGGTACTTCTTCGCCAGCATATCCATTAAATCGTTCATAGCCGACTTGGCGGCCGTATCTTTGTTGAATATCTCAACCGCGTTCTTGACGCCGGCATTCTGGGCCTGATCTACCGGCCTGTAGGCCAGCTCTCCGGCCTCCTTGTTCCAATAGATCTGCTCCACCTGGGCCTGGGTCAACTGCTTTATCGGGGTAACGGCATTAATCCGGATCGCGTCCCTGCCGAAGGAAATAGGCTGTCCGGCGTTCACCAGCGCGTCCGCGAGATCATTCAACTGCCAATCGTTCAGGCGCGAACCGGCAGGACGGTTATTGTTAAAATCGGTCAACGACTCCAATGCCGCCGCCTTATATTCGGCTTTCAATTCCGGCTCGAGCTCAAATCCGTATTTGGCGCGGCCGGTCACCTTTTCCTCTATTTTCATCGTATCATCCAGCGCGCTCAGATAATCGTTCCTTAACGAAGATTCGACTTTAACGCCGAGATTCATCCGCAGTTCTATCCGCTCCTGTAAGGCGGCCAATCGGTCCTTGCCGGACTCGACCTGCAGGTCTTTTCCTTCGATGTAATCCCTCAACAAGCCTTTGTCTCCGGAAAAGACGGACCTGACGGAGATAACGCCTACGGCAATCTCCTGGATGTTCTTATCTATGCCGATTATCTGGTCGGTGTCGGGATTGACCTTCATCTGTTTATCGCCGATCACCCCGTTCAAGGCGATGTTCAACAACTCGCTGCCCGGCATCGTGTACATCCGCTCGTTCAATACGGCCTTAGCCGCATCTTTGATCTGCTGGATGCCGATCGTAGCCGTCTCCTGCGCGTATTCCCGGCCGGCTATCTCTTTACTGCCGAAGGGAACCGCCTGCATATCGACAGTCTTGCCGGAAGCGATCTCGTATAATTCCCAGTTGCTCAATCCCTGCTCCTTCAATTGCTGTTTGACTCCGTAAACGGCGATTTCATTGCGCAGCATTTCGGGGGCAAGGCCTATCTGCTCGCCGGCCCTTACGCCCAATAAACCGTATTTGGTCATTGCCACGTAAGACCGGTCTTCTTTAACGGTATCTGCTGCCGAGTTGGTTATCTCTTCCGTCAATCTGGACGCGGGCACTTCTTTTGCCAGATATACCGCCATCTTAGCGGTATTTTCTCTGTCGACCTTGACTTCGCTGGTGGTCGCCGGGGAAAGACGAAGAACCCGGATGCCGTCATTTCCCGCTTCTGTCTTCGGAAAGACGATCGCTGACGCGGCATTTCCCTGTTCCGCGGAAACGCTCAACCTGCTCTCTAATTCAACCGGCATCCCGGTTTTGTCCTGCACCGTGATCGCGTACACCAACGGATCGGCGGTGCGCTTAAACTGAACCTCGCTGTATCCTTCACCGGTCAACAAATCGGTCACCGCTTTTTCCTGCTGAGCGGTAATCCTGGTACCGCTGTAAACAGGCAGGAAAATAAGGGAAATGAAGCTCGCGTGTCCAGCCCAGGTCTGGGCCTCCTGCTCGGGGAAACCCAGAGCCTTGAAAGCGGTATAGAAAATATTGTTGTTCACGCCCAGAGTAGTGGCCACAAACGCAGCATTCTCTATACTGTTGATACCAAACCCGGCGGCCTGTCCGGCGGCTTCTCTTTTTGCGAGATTGGAGATGATGATATCATCATAGGAACCGCCCTTCAGGGATGTCTTTAATATTTTGCCCAAATTCTGGAAACTATGTCCGGTAGCAAATGCTTGTAGCGCTTTGTTGGTGGTGATTGTATGCGGCACAGCGGCGATACCAAGAAAAGTAGGCAGGTAAACGCTCATTTTGGCGAAGTTGGCTGTATCCATAGCCGCGTACTGCAGGACGCTGGTATATTTAGGATTGCCGTCCTGATCTACCGAATAAATTATCGTGGGATCGGTCAAAACCGCGCTTAAACTGCCTTTATTATTTACCAGCGCGTCGTAAATCTTGGACCGGACGCCGCTCTGGTCGAATCCCAGCAGATTGACAGCCGTGTAAACAGGACCTACAGCTACAAATCCGCCGGTGGTCCTGAAACTGATCGGCAGGGTCTCCGGCTGTTTCCATCCGAAAGCTATCGCTCTCTCCTTTATATTATTGCCCCAGATCGCTGGTTTCTCCATTCTGCTTCCAAACCGGGAAATCAGCCTCCCCGACCTCGTATTGCTTTCTGCCAAAGGAACAACGGCATTTCTCGCCCGCGCCAATACGGCTGAAGTCCCGGCTGCCCCGGCGAGCGTCCCGAGGCCAAGAGCAGCAAAACGCACTGCGGCTCCCAACATCATACCATTTTCAAACGAGGCCAATGCCTGCTCGCCGTTCAAATAAGAGCCCTCTATGGCTATATTACAAATATTGTCGGCCGCCGCGAATACGATGCCGGAAACGGCCATATCTTTCGGCAACTGTAGCAGCGCGCGGGGAATGCCTTCGCCGATGGTCCGGGCAGCCGGCAGCGAGGCCGCGGCGGGTTTGCTCCCAAGCCAGCCCGATAACCTAACAAATCCGCTCTTGGTCAAAGGCGCCCCGAAAGCCATTTCCAGCGGAGCCCTGCCCAATTCGCCCATAGCTATGTTCAGAACAAAAGGAGCGACTATACCTTCCAATTTATTCGGATTGTCCAGATTATATCCAAAATCATTCAATCCGGGAGTATATAATTTGCCGTCAGTAATTAAAGAATACGTTTCCCTGCCGGCCAAAATACCCCCGTGGCCGATAACGGCATCAGTGATAATTCTCTTGGCCATTGGGCGGGTAATGAAGGAACCGGCAGCGGAACCGGCGTAAGAAATTGCCGCTGCTCCGGTTGCCGTAGTCCCGGCGTAAACAACTACTGGTGCGGCCACAACGATTCCTGTGCCTATCGCCGCCTGCTGCGCCGTAGTAGGATTGCCGCCTCCGACGTTTTCCACCCACCATCCCCAAGCGCGGTCCCAGTTGGAAGGACTCGGTAACGTTTCAAGGGTGATTTCCTTGCCGCCGAACACCATTACCTGCTGAGGTTCTGAACCCCAGTTTACGATCGGATTTACTATGTTATTGTTCAAATAATCCCCTGCCGGTTCAACCACATTATCGTTCAAATAATTCCAAGCCGGCGCCACCGTCTTATCCCAGGCGGACTGTGCCGCGGATACGACCGGCATGGCTACGTTGTTGTAGAACCAGCCGCCTGCGGTATCGGCTTGCATCGATAGCTGGCTGTAACTCAAAGATCTCGCTTCCACGGAAGGCACGGTATCCATCGTTACCGGTCCGGTCAATGAACTGAAATCATAATCTTTATACGCTGACTGCGCGGTCTCGGTCTCTTTTCCTCCGGTAGTTGTGGAGACCTGGATGGTCTGGACGACCGGAAATCCGTTCACTGTTTTTCCTGTGGCTTTATAAGTGTAGTCCGCGTTCCAGTCGCCGGTCAAGATTCCGGAATTGGAAGAATCAAGCTTATCGTCAATTTTAATTTCGTACTTATATGCCGTCGGCCTGTCCAACCGGTCGTGTTCAATGGCGAACTGGTGGTCTTCGTAGGATTTCTGCGCGGTGAGGGGACCGAGATAATCTTTTCCGGAAGACGTCAGCGCAGTGAACGCCGCGACGCTGTCACCGCCGTTAAAGATCTTCTGTAAAGAAACGGCATCTTTAATCTCATAAGCCGACAACTTGCCCTTGTCCTTTACATCTACGCTTAAACCGAGTTCGTTCGCCGTAATATCGCTGTGCCCGGTTGTATGCGTGATTGTATTCTCGTCATCCTTATTATCCTTATCCACGAAAACCGCGTCCCAATTGTCGTAATCCATCGATTTCACATTGCCGTTCTGCGCGATGTTCCATTCATGGGAAGCCTCCCCGGTCCAAAGGCGGAGGTCGGAAGGATCCGCGCTGTAATGGTCATTCAGTCCGTACACCTTCGTATCCTGCAAAGAATTCTTGTCGCTGACGCTCCCGGCGGCGTTGTATGCATTGAATTTCTCATTGCCTTCTTTGGAAATGGCTTCCCCGTTGATATAATCGTAGTCCTTATAAATGAACCCGTGCTGGTCCACATCATTGCCGCCGCCGATGTAGCTGTAGGTATCGGTGTTGTCGCTCTTCCCGTAGAAGATCACCTGGCTGCCGGCGGAGCTTAAATCCTGCACTGCCACGGGGCCGGTGACCACCCGGTAGGAATTCAGCCTGTTCAAATCGTCATATTTGCTGGTGGCCGTCCCTTCACTGTAGGGAACAACGGTGCCCCTCATGTTATCCCTGACATTGGTATTCTGATAATTATTCACCACGGTCTTCTCTTTGGGATTGGGATAAGTATATCTGTTTTTTACCTCATTAGCTGTCGTATAGACCTCTAAAGCTCCAGAGTCACCAGTCACCATCTTGACATAATTAGTCAACCTCTGGTCGGCAATCTGTCCATCGGGGTTAAAAGTCTGAGAAAATAAGGCGCTTTCGAATACATGCTTACCTTCTAAGTTTGGATTCAAGGAACTCTCAAGATAACTGATCCAAGCGGCCTTGATGCCACCGGAGGGAAGAATGCTATTCTCCTTGTATGATAATCCGTCATTCCACTCGATGTTCCGGGTTTTCTCGCGCAGTTGCCCGGAGGCATAAACCTCTTTATTGAGATCGAAGAAGGATGAAACCGGCTGGACGGAATTGTCATTCTTTATACCTACGGAACCGATTCCGACGCTCTTAGTTACTGTCTCACCGGTTTGCTCGGTTTTCAACACGCTCGCGCTGTATATGCCCGTCCCTTCGTCTCCGGCAGTCTTCTGCATGCCGGAATAAACCAGGCTGTTGGAAGAAGATAAGCCGCCGCCGAAGTCGTAAGAGAATGCCTCCTGCAGTTCACCGTTCTTGTTATATTCCCTTATTTCCCAAGAATTGCCGCCTTCTTCGGAAGTCCCTTTGTTCAACTGTATGACCACCTGGCCGGCGTTGGCAGAAGGAGTGAATTTCTCGCCGTTCAATGTCGACTGAGATGTCACGGGGACGTCGTTAAAACTGCCGCTGCCTGCGCCTATTCCGAAAATGCCCCAGGAATTAATATTAAATTTCACGCTGTCGCTCTTGAAATCCTCTGAACTGGAGAAGCCGAAATACGACTCCTGTTTGCTGTAGAATACGCGGGTAAGCCCGTTATAATAGCTGTAGGATTTGTCAAACCCCAGGGCATGGCTGCTTTCAACCTCCGTAATCCCCGCTTCCGGATCGGAAAAAGTAGTCTTGGAATTCCACGGGATGATATTGAATAGGCTGCCGGTGGACGTGGTGGTCTTGCCGTCCGTCTCCGTCTTCTCCGAATAAACCAGATTTGTCACCTGCTGGCCGACCCAGGTGCCTTTCGCCCAACTGTATAAGCCGCTCAGGGATTCCACCGGGTTGAAACCGGCCTTTATCACGTTATGCTGGTCTGACGGATTACCTCCGGCAGTCACGGTTCCCGGTTCGGCCGGTGTCAATCCGCTTATATCTAAAGAAGAAATTGGCCTGCTTGCTAAATTCTTCCCTTCAATCTGCTCCGCCAACCACTGGCTTGCAATGGAACTCCCGGCACTATAGCTATTCTGCTGCTGCTGATTGCCGGGATATTCAGGGTTGCTCCACACTCTCAAGGATGAGCTCCCGTCGGGATTTTTCCCCGGGACAGTCGCGCTTATAACCTTGCCGGCGGCATTCGTAATAACATTACCGCGTTCGGTATAATGTATAGTCTCCACCTCGCCGGTCTGGGAATTAGTATATGTATGCGAACTAGCATCGGTTAATTCGTTGTTTGTATAATCGTTCGGCGTTGCTGTCGGATAAATCCCGCCCGGCATCATCCCGGCGACAAACTGAAACAACGGATTGTCCTGCAATCTTGTCCCGTCCACAAGGTTTAAACCCAGTTCCTCGGCAGCAGTCAGTGTTTGTTGCATATCCAACTGCCCCGAATCACTCGGCAGAACGAGATATGTCGTCCCCTCCGCCGAAGGCCCCTGCTTCTCAGCGAATATCTGCACCATCCCTTTGACAAGATCTGAATATCCGCCCAGGTAGAATCCGGTATTTTTGTTCGTGCCGAAATAATACTCCTTGCCGCCGGTTATTGGCTTGACCAGGCAATACGCCTCCGGGTCACCGTCATCCATTCCGTTGCCGAGATATGCATATGCATAACCGGTCCCGAACAGCCACGGTATCATGTTTTTTACCGCCTGCGTCTGCGTGAGAATAGCGGAGGCCTGGGAATACAGCGCGGCGGCATCATCCGGCAGATATCCTGTCCCTTTATACGCGAATTGGTTATATGTAGTATTCTTGGAATCCCCGGGCATTTCCTCTACATTCCCGAAATTAGCCTGCGGATTATCTATATCGAAATAAGTTCTGCCGCTGATAATGTCCAGTATGGCCGGGCCCTGCCACTCTTCCGCTCCGCCGGGGAGATTGGTTTGGTCATTGCCGTGTTTATATAGATTGGTGCGGGTAATCATCAACTGTGGCATATAGACGTACTTACCGGAGCTTATCTGTCCGGCGAGGTTGACCGTAACGTCGCCGACTCCGGAGACATAAGTATGATACTGCAGGGCGGAGTCGAAATAACCGATTGTTCCTTTATCGTCGGAATCGGAAATGGTTATCCTCTCGCCGCCGTTTATTCTCTCGAGTCCGTTAAGTTTGCCTCCGGAGATATCCGCCCCGGTCTCGCGGTTCACTTCCACCCCGGTCAAATCGTATCTAAACGGACCTAACCCGATATTATATACATTTTCGTATCCCAGCACCGTCCTGTTAACCGTCAGGACATTCTCCTTGAAGTTAGTGAAAGCGCTGGTCTCTATCGTCAATCCGGCGAACGGCCAGGATGTGGAGACTTCGGAAGACTTAACCTCTATTGCGAAATAAGAATACTGGTTATCCACGTATTCATAATGCTTAGTCGTCCCGCTGCCGGCCTGCGGCACGCCTTTATCTATGAGCAATGAGGCGTAATCGGGATGAGAGGAAGTGCCGCTCGCAGGTTCCGCGGTAACCGCTATGAGCTTATCCGTATCCGTGAGCAGTCCGTTGAAAGAAGCGCTGGTAACAAGAGGACTACTGCTGCCTATCCCTGATGTTATCGCGACGCTGGTCATTATTTTATTATCTTCGGACTTCCCGCCTGTGATAACGGTCTGCCCGCTAAGCTTATTCTCATCGTTGTAGGCAAATCTCTCCTCCGAGAAAGACTGGAGATGCAACTTGCTGTCCGCGGCGACATTCACCGCCTCCGTGATGTCCCTGGTAATGGTTTTGGCCCCGGTAGTGGATCTGCTCGGCTGGTTGACTTCGCTGCCGAGGGCCACCGTCTCTCCGTCCACTTTCATCGAGCCAACGGAAACCGGACTGCCGGTGACCATCTCAAAATAAACCTTCGCCCCGTCGGGCTTATCGATAAAAATATTGTTCTGCCCCGGAGTCAACAGTTGTCTGGATATCTCCACCCCATCCGCGTCCTTGACTACGATGGAATTCTTGCTGGTATCCTGCACGACGATAGTTACTTCCATCGGTATTATACCGTCAACCCTCCACTGCTCCTGACGGTTGGTAAGCTGATTTCCGGTGACAGGATCAAAAGTGCGGGTAACGATACCTTTTTCGATTAGGTTACCATAGTTATAATAATCCACGACCGCGCTGATCAGCTTTATCTCCCCGCCGAAAACCCCGTGCTGATACTGTCTTTCCGTCCCGCTCTCTTCCTGCAATTCTCCGGTGGTAGCGGCCAGGACGTCCGCGGTAATGTCCAAAGTCCTGGTCTGTGCGCTATTCCTGTTGTAGCCGGGGTCCTTTATTACCGCGTCTATCGCCTGGCCGTTGATGGATGTAACGGCTATCTGCGCCCTTCCGCCGTCTTCGTCGTCCGCCGGTTCGTAATACTTCAGCATTACCTGGGCGCCGTTAGGTATCGCCAACTCATTAATCCCGTTCTTCAGGGTGACTTCCGTGACTCTATTATCAGGGTCGATGATGAGAAGCGAAAATTTCTTGGTGCTGTCGCTGCTTTCCTGCGTGATCCCTGCGGTTATCTGCACTTTGGTTTGCGGGACATAAGTTTTTTCAGATATCCCGGACAGGACGCCGTTGGAATATGTTCTGTAGGCGGTATAGCTGAACGTTCTGTAGTCCGCGCCGTAAGCGGTATTGTACTGGTTGAGAACAATGCTGCGGACGGTAACCCCATCCTCTTTGTCCGTGGAATCGTAATCAACAGTGGTCTTTATATTGTCCCAGGAGATCTCGCTGTGCCGGATGGCGCCGTTCTCGAACGTATCGGCAAATTTGCTCCCGGAGATATGCCTGTCGCCCAGGGAATCGAGCGTGATGGAGCCAAGCGTCATCCCCTCGATCGAATAAGTCCCGGATCCCAGGACGGTCTGGACTCCTTCGATATAATAGGTCAATTGGATGGTTTGACTGACGGGATCCAGTGTGACGAAATATCCGGACAGTATTTGTTCGCTGCCGGAAACCGGGTCATTTCCGGTCTGCAGGGCTATGCTAAACTGTCTGGCCTGCAGGTTATTGGCCACGGTATCCCAGCGGTCCGCGAATTCCGTGTCGTCAAGCTGCGTTCCCATAACCTGGTTATAATTGGTACGATAGGCGGCCTGATCTGCGGCGTTCATGGACGAATAGCTTAACGAACTCGGCGGCAAAATACTGTCGTCGCCGCTTGTCACGGTGTGGATGCCCGGCTGTCCGTTCTTGGAAGAAGACACCTGTATCTGCCAGAGGGTATCCGAGACGCTCTCCGGAACGCCGGCCAGGTCGAAAACCTGCGGCATAGGCATCCCTTCTTTAAAATACGCTGCGGAAAGCCCCTCGGCACTTATGCCGTAGGAGGCATAATTATTGGAGTCTTGCTTACCATCGTTCAACGCGTAATATTTGCTGCCGGAAACGAACTGCGGGGCTTCGCCCTGAATCTCCGCCAGAGGCCTGCCTTTATCGCCGGAAGTAATATCCACCTTCAACTGCGGATCATTGTAGTTGACGTATCCGCTGAACTGCTTGTAATAACCCCAGCCGTCGGCAGAAACGCCGTTCATGGTTGTCGAATAACCGTATGTATAGCTTACTGGTTGAGGATCGCGCTGTCCCTCGGCTATCAACTGCTCCCTGCTCTTCCCCCCGTCGTAATGCTCCGTAACGTTCAGTTGCAGCGTCCATGTACTGTCTTTCGTGATGGCAACCGCGCTGTAGATACCATCCTCTATGTTTAATGTATCGGATTCCCTTCCTTCCAGGGAAGAGACCTTGGCCTGCGCATCTTCCTGGGACAACACCCCCAGCAACACTACCTGTTCATGATGATCCGGGCCGCGGGTTTCCACGATGGTAGTCCCGGGATAGCTTTGATCGCCTATGCTGGACGCATTGTGGTTCTGCATAAAAGAACGATAATATACCTGATCTCCATCCTCCGCTTTCAGTATATCCAGATAGCCGCTTACCGATCTGTTACCAACGGCCGAGGTAGTGATATAGGTAATCCTGGACTGGACATTATTATCAGCGGGAACGTCTGCTTTCTGCTCCGTCGTGGCGGCGTTTGTGCCGGAAACGGGATTTGCTGAAATAGTGGTAGTCTCTTTGGTTTTCGTATTATATACTTCGAATTCCCCCTGCAGCCCGAGCAGGCCCATCGTATAGTCGGGGGTATTTCCGGATATCGTGAATGTTGCCCCGTCCTCCGAGGCAAGCTCCTGTGTGGAGCTCATCTTAAGCCCGCTAATACCCGGGGCCAGGGTGATCTGTGAACCTTCAACGAAAGGATTCACCCTCGGACTGTCGCTATCCCAAATGGCTGTCAGCTTCTGCGCATTGACAAGCCAAGTGTCATCACCCAATGATTTGACGACCTCCAGCGTGCTTGCCGCGGGCTGTGCAGGTTGTTCAGGCGAAGCGCTGTCTTTCTCTGCCTGCTCGGGTACAGCGAGATTCAAAACGAACATCCCGCTGCCTTCTCCGATCATCGTGCCGTCGGCGTTGATATCGAACGTCATCGCAGCGCCGCCATAAGGATTATTCCAAGAAACCTGGAAAGAATCCACTTCTTGAGAAATACCTGTGGAATCATCCGTGGAATACGCCTTGAATTCCACTTTCTTAACTTCACCGGCTATTACCGTGGTTACCTTGGTAATCTCGACACCCGGTTCAATAATACCGGCTTCGCCAATCCCCTGGATATTAACATCCCCGCTGAATTTCTCCGACAAAGTATAGGATTGATCTTGCTTTAAAAGCTGGCTTATTCCGTTTTCGATACCCGCAGCCCTGGACTGCAACTCTTCGGTTACCGTGTTAAAATCTTTCCCAACGCTCAGAATCTTGCCTAACCCCTGCTCGATTCCCGCGGCCCTGGACTGCAATTCTTCGGTTACCGTGTTAAAATCTTTCCCAACGCTCAGAATCTTGCCTAACCCCTGCTCGATTCCCGCAGCCCTGGACTGCAATTCTTCGGTTACCGTGTTAAAATCTTTCCCAACGCTCAGAATTTTACCTAACCCCTGCTCGATTCCCGCGGCCCTGGACTGCAATTCTTCGGTTACCGTGTTAAAATCTTTCCCAACGCTCAGAATTTTGCCTAACCCCTGCTCGATTCCCGCAGCGCATTCCTGCAGATACCGTGTCTCTGTGCTATAACTTTGAGAAAAGGCAGCTGAACTATCCGAAGGAGAATACGTGCCGGAAATTATACTGCTATATGTTCCTTTCCACGATTGAAAATCTTGATGAAACTTCTGCATTACCCCGATTGCATCATTTACAGACGTAAAGCCCATATTGCGGGGAGTAATCTGATTCGCCTCTTCATCTGCTCCACTTCCTGGATTACGTCTGTTTATAGCAGTAAGGATATCTTCAAATGCCTGTCTGTCAGAATTAAACATGGCATACGCTTCTTTCAACCGTACATTCCCTGTCTTCTCTACAAGTGTGGCCACATCCACGGGTTTCAAACTATACGGAATGTCCTGCCCGTTACCGCTAATATACGTGCTCTTCCACTGCTGGTAATCCAAATCAAACTGCTTCATCGCCGCCGTTGCATCCGCTATCGACGTGAACTTCATATCCGTCGGCGTTATCTGCTCTAATGTATCATTCGCCGCATTCTCAGGATCATCCTTGTTCACCGCTTTAAGAATATTACTCATCTCCTGCGTATCCTTGCTAAACGCCTCGTAAGCTGTCTGCAGCGTTACGTCATTGCTGTCTTCTACAAGCTTCTCTATATCCACGGGTTTCAAACTATACGGAATGTCCTGCCCGTTACCGCTAATATACGTGCTCTTCCACTGCTGGTAATCCAAATCAAACTGCTTCATCGCCGCCGTTGCATCCGCTATCGACGTGAACTTCATATCCGTCGGCGTTATCTGCTCTAATGTATCATTCGCCGCATTCTCAGGATCATCCTTGTTCACCGCTTTAAGAATATTACTCATCTCCTGCGTATCCTTGCTAAACGCCTCGTAAGCTGTCTGCAGCGTTACGTCATTGCTGTCTTCTACAAGCTTCTCTATATCCACGGGTTTCAAACTATACGGAACGTCCTGCCCGTTACCGCTAATATACGTGCTCTTCCACTGCTGGTAATCCAAATCAAACTGCTTCATCGCCGCCGTTGCATCCGCTATCGACGTGAACTTCATATCCGTCGGCGTTATCTGCTCTAAT
>JBAZDY010000025.1:0-5469 GCA_041654215.1 Candidatus Omnitrophota bacterium | reverse complement strand
GTCCTGCCCGTTACCGCTAATATACGTGCTCTTCCACTGCTGGTAATCCAAATCAAACTGCTTCATCGCCGCCGTTGCATCCGCTATCGACGTGAACTTCATATCCGTCGGCGTTATCTGCTCTAATGTATCATTCGCCGCATTCTCAGGATCATCCTTGTTCACCGCTTTAAGAATATTACTCATCTCCTGCGTATCCTTGCTAAACGCCTCGTAAGCTGTCTGCAGCGTTACGTCATTGCTGTCTTCTACAAGCTTCTCTATATCCACGGGTTTCAAACTATACGGAACGTCCTGCCCGTTACCGCTAATATACGTGCTCTTCCACTGCTGGTAATCCAAATCAAACTGCTTCATCGCCGCCGTTGCATCCGCTATCGACGTGAACTTCATATCCATCGGCGTTATCTGCTCTAATGTATCATTCGCCGCATTCTCAGGATCATCCTTGTTCACCGCTTTAAGAATATTACTCATCTCACCCTTATTAATACTCAATTGCTTGTAAGCATTAATGAAATCTCTATCCTGTGTATTATCAACCAAGACTCCCAAGTCTATCGGTTTCATGTTCTCCTGCAGGGCAATTTCATTTTGCTTCTGAGAATACTCTGCCGCGAAAGCCAGATATTGCGCCTTGTCGGAATCTTTAGTTTCAGTTTGTTCGGCCATGATTGTATATTTCTGTGCCATTTCCGAAGTAAACTGTTCTTCTGCTTTCATGTTCTCTTCATGAGTGAACGGCACCAGAAGATCTCCCTCATGGCTTTTATAATCATTCAAATCATGCACTGCCAGCGATTCGAAGTTCGCCTTAAAATCGGCTTCCGGCGAGGCGGATGCCTGCGCGTTATCTACCAGCACATCGTAGGTCTTATCGGTGATATAGAGAGCGCCGCCCTGGTAAGTGGCTCCCCAGTCCTCTTCGCTTGCCGGCAAGGTGTAGATGTTCACGTTCAGTCCTGTTTCCGGATAAACTCCGCTATGCAGTCTGTCGTTGCCGGTATTCCAGGCCCAGGCAGTCCGCGCGCTTGCGTCAGTCCAGGCAACAAAATCCGAGGAGAGCCCTTTGGAAGCCGCATATTCGCCGAGAGAAACGGAATTTTGTTTCAAAGAATCGATGCCCGGTACTTTATCTCTGCCGTAATACGATAGGTCTTTTGAAATGCTGAAAACGCTGTTAAAAACGGGAGATGTCCTTTCCAAGTAGGAAGAAAGGACACCCCCCTGGCCACGGTCTGTGTTATATAAAGGAAGAATATCGTATATATTGGAATTAGAAGATAAATCCGAAAGGGAAATTGCCTGAACCGACGCGGATGCGGATAAGGAACCGGGAATTGTCTTGAGGGATGATGGAGAAAGGTAATCTGAGATAGCCGTTTCAGGCGGGCCTCTGCCGGACACGGTCGTGGTCAGATATTCGCTCAATTGAGAATTCCCGTTAGTTAACGCACCCGAAAGAACCGGTGCAATGTCCAAAGCATAGTATGAAGCCGCCGAAGAAGAGTCTCCGCCGTCCAATCTATTAAGGATAGTAGTTTTTACGTTACCGAGAGGATTGGCCTGTATGGGATACCTCACGGCTGCTTCGGCCGTCATAGCTGCCGCGGACGCCGCCGTAAGTTCCAGGTCCACCGGAAGTTTATCGCCGGCGGCCTGTATCACTTTCTCCGATCCTGAAGAAGAAAGAAGGGCTTTAAGGCTCTGCGCGGATGATCCCGCAGAAGCGGCCACCCCATACTCGTAAGGTTTCAGAGAAACGAACGATTTCGATGCGAGAACGGAACTATCGCCCTCGCCCGTCATCCCATCCAATAACTCAATTTTAGAGCCGACAGACAGTTTATCCAGGGATACGACGTCCGGATCACCGGACTGCAAGGTTTCCCCGGCAAGAATACCGTAATCTCCTGTCTTAAGTATCCCAGTCTTATCAAGCGATATGCGCACCCCGTCCCTGCCGCCGGTCTGCGATGATAATCGGGCGCCGTCAAACACTAATTGCCTGCCTGAAAGAATGCCTGCGCCCGGAGACGCGCCGGCGGAAACGAGCGTTTGGGACAGAGACACCGCATTATCAAGAGCCGCGCCGCTTATTACAACCCCTTCCGCCGTTGAAATATCCATTGAAGAGCCCGCGGCGTAACCACTCAGGTAGAGATCTCCTTCCCGGCTGCTGACTCCCCGAAATTCTATCGTTTCCGAGTTCTTGATGGTCAAGGCGGCCTGACCGGAGACGGTATCGGCTACCGTATCAGTCAATGAAATAAAGGACATATCATTCCGCGCGCTTACGTTCTTTATTTCGCTTCCGGACAGATATTGGAATGCAATATCGCCGTCGAAGGAGTTTATACCGCTCAAGGTAGAATTTTCTATATTAGTAATAGTAATTGCGCCGTTATCCGCTGTTATGCCGCCAAGAACGGAGCCGTTGATATTGTTCAGGCTGACGTCTTCCGCCGCTTTGATATTATTGAGCGTGGAAGAAGATATATCCTCTATATTCACGTCTCCTGCCGTGGAAATTACATTGCTTAGATTTGAATCGCTTATTTCCGATACGGTTATACTACCGGTTTCGGCGCTTAAATCAACAAGCGTGGAACCGCTGATATGTGTCAGGCTGACGTCTTCCGCCGCTTTGATATTATTGACCGTGGAAGAGGATATATCCTCTATATTCACGTCTCCTGCCGTGGAAATTACATTGCTTAGATTTGAATCGCTTATTTCCGATACGGTTATACTCCCGGCTTCCGCGCTTAAATCAGCAAGCGTGGAACCGCTGATATGTGTCAGGCTGACGTCTTCCGCCGCTTTGATATTATTGACCGTGGAAGAGGATATATCCTCTATATTCACGTCTCCTGCCGTGGAAACGATACCTGCCAGATCAGAGCCGGTTACCATATTTATGATAATACTTCCAGCCAAAGCTTCTATGCCGCTTATCGTGCTGTCTTCCGAGTCCACTATACGTATATCCGTCTCCGCGGACAGATCGGAAGCCGTTAAATCTTTGTTGTCCTCTATATGCAGCGTTCCTCCCGCTGCTATCCTGGACAGCTTAACATTCTCGTTCGCGCCGGCAATTATCAATCCTTTATCCGCCTGGGAATCGGTAATACTCGATCCTTCACCAAACTCCAGGTTTTCAATCCTTGTTGTCATTCCTTCTGTGGTAAGTTTGGTATCTTTCGCCAGGGTCAAAGGTTCCTGCCGCGTTCCCAGTTGAACATCAACACCTTCGGCATGCTGCTGGCCGGGCGCGCCTGTTCCTGCGGCAAAGATAATCACCGGGTCATCTGTGCGGGTGGCTTCCGCCTGGACTTCATCAAGAGATACAATCTGAGCGAAATCCTCCGGAACGCTGCCTATAGCTATGTTGGCGCCGCTTGTTGTAAAGGCAGTAACCCGCGTCCCCTCCAGCTCGTCTGCGGGATTATCCCCAAAAGCGCTTTTTATAATACAAAGGGCCATCGACTCACAGATATATCTGGGTTCAACGACATTCTCCTGCCCGATACCGGCGGTGCCTTCCTGCAGCTGCGCAAGCAGAAACTGAGCGGGTTTATAGTTCGAAGTGTGCTCCAATGCCAGCGAACATAACTCCAGGGCCTTATCGAACTCCCCGACCTTGCTGTATGTTTCTCCCATAAGAGTAATCAAAGAAGCATCCACCAGATTGCTTAAAGGGACGCCTTGTTCCGTATTAAAAGCCAGTTCGAACTCTTTTGCCGCTTCGGTATATTTCTCCGACGCCTTGGCATAATCACCGTTAGTCTCCGCGCTCTCCGCTTCCAAGAATTTCTGGTTTCCTATGGACATCGAATATGCCGAATACAGCTTTCTGCTCTCCGAGCTCTTCGTAACCGTCTCCGCTTCAAGCAGTTTCCTGCCTGCATTCAGCCAGGAATATCCTGTATCCCACTCCTGACTGCCGGCTTTGCCGCCGGCAAAACTCTGTCCTGCCTGCTTTAATACCGCGGAATGAGCCGATTCAGAACCTCTTGTCAGACCGTCCGCATTATCATCCGTCAGGAAGACGCTATCTTGAGACTCCCGGAACGTTTTTACTCCGAGGTAATAGAATGCGGCTGCGTATTCCGCTTGTGTGGCGTCTTTACCCAACACATTGCTTATATTTGCGATGGTTTGAGCGGGAATGAATAAAGTCTGACTGTTTGTGTCATAAGAAGCGCTAAAGGTATCCCTTGGGGTCAATGAAGAGAAAGAAGAGAAGGAAGAACTTGGTATATTGTTGGTTACAACTATATTGAAAGAAGGGACGGTCGGCGCGGTATTCGCGAAGACATAATTAAAAGAAGACGAAAAAGCGGAATAAACGAACGAAAAGCTTGTGGAAGGAAGCGTCCACGAGCTTCCTGCTGAATAATCAGAAAGAAAACTGCTGAAGTTGCTGTAAATACTGCTTTCCCCGGTAGAACTCAGAGAACTGGACGCGGAACTTAAATAATAGGGAGAATAGTTGGAATATCTGTTGGCTGAATACCAGGAAGAACTCCCGGAAGGGATGGCGCTGCTTGTCCCACTGCTTCTGCCTGTCGAAAAACTACTGCTTCTGGAGCCGCCCCAGGATACCCCGCCGTATGACCCGCTGCTACCCGATGACGCCTGGGCGCTGGCAGCCGCGCCCCAGCTATCTCCCCAAGCGATGGCAATGCTACTACCTTTTTTATTAAGGAAAGCCGTCAATTCCGGTAAAGATCTCGAGATTGATAGTATTTCACACCCTTTATTAAGGTAAGCGAAAAGGACGGAGGAATCATTGCCGATATCGGCCTTTCCGGCTGTTGTATCAATGACCACCCTTTTACCGGTCTTTACATCTTTAATTGTCAATAATGCGTGCCCTATATTTCTCGCTTTATCCTTAATTAATACTATCTCGGGATCAAGGCCGAGGCCGCTGGCGGCTCTAAACAAATAAACGCTTCTATCCAAACAATCGGTAGGAATGCCTAAAGTAGCTACAACAGCCTGCCGCGCTTTTAAGCTGTTAAGATCGCAGTAAAAACTATCCGAGGTGGGTTGATATACGGTTGATTCCATTTTTCTCAATTCATATAGAAATGCGGCCATCTCCTGATACGGTTGATTCTCTGCTGATTTTTCAAATGATACGGTAGGCTGGTGGCGGTCTTGCTGGACCGGATTATCTATGATACGGTTGACTTCCTGTCCTATGGCGCCATTTTCGGTACTCTGCTCCAGCGAGATCTCTGTGATACGGTTAGAGCCTCTGCCTTGGTATGCAGTATCCCTCTTGATACGGTTAGAAACAACAACCGCATCATAATTCACTATTGTATTGACTATTTCGGCGTGGGCAAAAGGAAAGAGAACAGAAGAGAAATTAGTATATATCTCATTAAATGTATCAAATAAACTTTTCTTTACAGGTGTCTGGTTTTCTTGGGATGAAGGAATATTACGGTTGGC
>JBAZDY010000024.1:0-18123 GCA_041654215.1 Candidatus Omnitrophota bacterium | reverse complement strand
CGTCCTTGGCGCACTCTTTATAATCAAATACCTTCGCCTCCACATCAAAGGCCTTCCGGGCACAGGCAACGTAATCCGCCACTATTTTCTTATCTTCATTGACAAACCATACTTGATTGGAGGAATTGGTCCTTCCTTCCGAAAGGATATAGCCTAAGAACCTGGACGTATAACGGTCTATGCGCCGGGGCAGCCTGACCTGTCCACAACTGCGGGATTTGATATGCGTGACAAAATCCGGGATCTCCGTGGTACCCGCCGCTTTTAACAATTCAACAAAGTTATGAATGCTTATAGACTGACCGGACTGGATGGAAGATACAGCGGTCTTGCAAACAGCTGCGTTATTGGATATCGCGGCGGCATATAAATCACTCATTTTGATCTGCGATATAAAGTCGGACAGTTCCCGGGAGAAAGGAACGTAAACAGGATCGTTCTTATCGAATTTCCGTAATATTTGCCATAGATCAAGTCCGGAGGAGGCGTTTGTAACAGGCAACCGCCGCGGCACGGCAATTCTTATGCCGGTCTTCAGATCTTCGGCTTTTAGATCTATTACCTGGCCGTTCTTTATGCTGAAAAAAGGATGATAATGGGTGGTAGTTACCGACTTGCCGGATTTAGTCCGGATCTCCAGAAGATATTCAGGAGCTTTTCTTTTGATGAACGCGTAAACGGGCCTATTTTCTATCTTGAGCGATTCCAGGTTCAAAGACAGGACTTTTACGTTGTCACCGTTCTCGCTTGTCATCAACCCGTCGTCCAGATTCTCGATCCGGGAAGACCTCTGCAAGGCATTCTCCACCAGATCGCCTATCTTGACTTTCGAGCCGTTCTCAAGCGTTATCAGACTGTCATAGTGAAGGCATTTACCGCACCCATTCGGACCGACGACGGCGGTCACGCCGGGTTCGAAATAAAGAGTGGTCTTGTCGCAGAAGGATTTAAAACCGACGATCTCGAGCTTTTTGAAATACATTGCCTCTCCGCAGGATTACAGGTATGTTTCCGCCGGTTTTATTATAGAGGAATTGATGGGACTGTCAAGAAGCTAAAAGCAGGTTGATGAAACTTAAAAGGGCCCACAAAAACAAGACTACTATAAGGACTTGTCGTTTTTTAGAACCTAAAACCCGGCACCCAGAACCAGCTTTTATTTATTAAGCGCCTGCTTGAAGGCTTTGGTCAGGGCGGGGACGACTTCCATCACGTCCCCGAGTATGCCGTAGGTCGCGATCTTGAAGATCGGGGCTTCCGGGTCTTTGTTGACGGCAACGATTATCTTTGACGACTGCATGCCCACCAGATGCTGTATTTGTCCTGATATTCCGCAGGCGAAATATATCTTTGGCGCCACGGTCCTGCCGGTCTGCCCCACCTGGTGCGAATACGGCATCCAGCCGGCGTCAACCGACGCCCTGGAGGAACCGACAGCCGCCCCCAGCACGTGCGCCAGCTCTTCCAGTATTTTGAAATTCTCTTTCGCCCCCATGCCGCGGCCACCGGAGACGATAATGTCGGCCTCGGCGATATTCACCAGCGACTCCACCTCCTCGACTATATCCAGCAGCCTGGTGCGCGAAACGTAAAGCGAGGACGGAAATGTCTCCCTGATCACTTTTCCCTTACGGTGCTTGTCAGGGGCCATCGGCTGCATCACCTTGTGCCTGACGGTGGACATCTGGGGCCTGTGATTGGGGCTGATAATGGTAGCCATGATGTTCCCGCCGAAAGCCGGACGCGTCTGCAGGAGTATCTTCCTCTTCGGGTCGATATCCAGGCTGGTGCAATCGGCGGTCAAGCCGGCGTTCACCGTTATCGCCACGCGGGAGATCAAAGAACGCCCGATGGCGGTGGCGCCGCAAAGCATTATCTCCGGCTTATGTTTCTTTATCAACTCCACGAGTATATTGGTATAAGGCTCATCCTGGAAATTCGCCAGTTCCGGCGCCTCGACCAGATAGATGTTGTCCGCGCCGTGCCAGAACAATTCGTCCAGTTGGTCGTCCATCCCGTGTCCGATAAGCACTCCGCTGACCTGACAGCCGAGCTTGCCGGCGAGTTCATGCGCTTTGCCGAGCAGTTCGTAGGCGACCGACTGTACCTTGCCTTTCTTTTGCTCGATGAAAACCCAAATACCTTTATAATTCTCTATGCCGGGCATAACGCAGCGTTCCTGCGTCTTCACCAGCTCTATGGCCTTGAACTTGCAGGCGTCAACGCAGGCGCCGCAAAGCGTGCATTTGACGGCGTCAACTTCCGCCTTGCGCGAGGCGTTGACTTTTATCGCCCCGAACGGGCAGGTCTTCACGCATAAAGAACAACCGGTACATTTATCCAGGATAATTTTGATAGCCATCTCTAATTGACCTCGTCTTTAATAAGCCCCACAAGTTGTTTTGCTACCTCCGCGGTCTCCCCCTGGAGCATCTGGCCGCCCTGCCTCTGCGGAGGCGTGAATATCTTCACCACCTGCGTCGGCGAGCCGCAAAGCCCGATCTGCGTGGTATCCAGGTTGAGATCTTTCTGCCCCAGCATGGTTATCTTGGCCGACTTGGCCCGCATCATCCCTTTCAAAGACGGAATGCGCGGATCGTTTATCTCCTTTACCACTGTAATCAGTGCCGGCAGCGGGGTTTCGATTATCTCAAAGCCCTCCTCCAGCATGCGCTCAACGCGCATCAACTTCTCGCCGGCCTCCTCTATTTTCTTGACGTAAGTAACCTGGGGAATGTCCAGGTGCGTGGCTATGCCCGGGCCGACCTGCGCGGTGTCTCCGTCCGAGGCCTGTTTGCCGCAGATGATCAGATCGAAAGCCCCCATCTTGCGTATCGCCCCGGCAAGCGTGTAACTGGTCGCCCATGTGTCGCTGCCGGCAAAAGCGCGGTCGCACACCAGGAACCCATCGTCCGCGCCCATGGAGATCGCTTCACGCAAAGCGCACTCCGCCTGCGGCGGCCCCATAGTGACGACGCTAACTTTGCCGCCGAAACGTTCTTTAAGCCTCACCGCCTCTTCTATGGCGTACATATCAAACGGATTGATGATGGATTTCACGCCGTCCCTGATCAAAGTGTTGGTTTCCGGATTGATCCTTACTTCCGTAGTCTCGGGAACCTGTTTAATGCAAACGATTATGTTCATTTTACGCTTTCCTTGATTGGCTGTTTTGACCCGGCTTTTACTATGTTGATTAACAGCGCACTATTTCGCCATATCCTTTATCAGTTGCAGCCCGATGATATTGCGCTGTATCTGATTGGTACCTTCGTATATCTGCGTGATCTTGGCGTCGCGCATATACTTCTCGGCCGGATAGTCCTTCATATAGCCGTAGCCGCCGAGTATCTGGATGGCGTCGGTAGAAACCTTCATCGCCACGTCCGAAGCAAAAAGCTTGGCCATAGCGGAATCCCTGCCGACGTCCTTACACCCGGCATCTATGGCGCGGGCGCAGGCATAAACCAGGGCTCGGGCCGCTTCCACTTCCGTGGCCATATCGGCAAGCATCCATTGTATACCCTGGAAACTGGAGATAGGTTTGCCGAACTGCACGCGCTGGCGGGCGTATTTCGCGGCGCACTCCATCGCGCCCTGCGCGATGCCAAGCGCCTGTGCCGCCACTCCGGGCCTGGACATGTCGAAAGTCTTCATGGTTACTATAAAACCCATCCCTTCCTTTGCCAAAAGGTTCTCGGCAGGGACCTTACAGTCGTTAAATATCAATTCGCGGGTGGAAGAGGCGCGAATGCCGAGCTTCTCCTCCTTCTTGCCGAAAGTGAAACCGGGCGTGCCTTTCTCCACGATGAATGCCGAGGCGCCCCTGGCGCCTTTGTTCTTATCGGTCATCGCCACCACGGTATAAGTCTCCGCATCACCGCCGTTAGTAATGAAATGCTTCATACCGTTAAGGATGTAATAATCCCCCTTCTTGACGGCCGTGGTCTTGATCGAGGCGGCGTCGGAGCCGGCTTCCGGCTCGGTCAGGCCGAACGCGGCTATCTTCTTTCCCTTTGCCAGATCCGGAAGGTATTTCTTTTTCTGCTGGTCGTTGCCGAAAAGCACAATCGGGAACGTCCCCAGCGCGGAGGCCGCGTAGCAGACGGCGATACCGCCGCAGGCGCGCGAAAACTCCTCGGTGGCCAGGCAAAGGTTAAGCACGTTAACCCCCATACCGCCGTATTCTTCCGGGATGAACAACCCGAACATATCGGATTCACCGGCAACCTTCATCACTTCCCAGGGGAATTCCTCGGTCAAATCGTATTTGGCGGCTACCGGGCGAATCTTCTCCTCCGCGATCTTGTGCGCCAATTCCTTTATCATTTTCTGTTCTTCCGTAAGTAAATAATCCATTTTATGACCTCTCTTCTTTGGTTACAGGTTCATTCTTGGTGCGGGATACCACCTGCCATGCCGCGCATTATATTACAATTTCTTCAAAAGCGCAACTTCTTTGCAATCGGGGAACTTCGGACAGTGGATACATTCCGCCCATATCTTGTGCGGCAGTTTTGAATGCGCGATCCTGCGGAATCCCATCTTTTGAAAAAACCCCGGCTGGTAGGTGAGCGCGAAAACACTCTCCGCTCCCATATCCTCGGCATCCTTCATACAATTCTCCACCAACTGCCTGCCTATTCCTTTCTTCCAATGCCCGCGTTCCACAGCCAGAGACTTAACCTCTGCCAATTCCTCCCAGCAGAAATGCAGGGCGCAGCATCCGATAATCCTGCCTTCCCGCTCATAGACCCAGAAATCCCTGATGTTCTCATAGAGCTCGTTCAGCGCGCGCGGAAGCATCAGGTCCTGACGCGCGAATCTGTTGATCAACAGCTGTATCGGTTTGATATCTTTGATACAGGCCTTCCGGATCACTCCCTGCCGTGAAACCGCTTTAGTCTTATCGGTCTGCATTTTATTTTATCTCCGTGCCTTTCGCCACCACCACGATCCCGTTGTCCGTCACGAAAAACCTTTTTCTGTCCTCTTGCGCGTCGTAACCGATGACCATCCCCTGGGGGATAGCCACGTCCTTGTCTATGATGGCGTTCTTTATCTTTGCGTATCTGCCGACGTTGACCCCTTCCATAAGGATCGAATCGGATATTTGAGAATAACTGTTGACGCGTACCTGAGGAGCAAGCACACTGCGCTGGACGCGGCCGCCGCTGACGATACAGCCGCCGGAAACCAGCGAATCCAGCACCAGCCCCACCCTGCCGGTTATCTCCTCTCCGGCGAATACAGTCTTGGCAGGCGGGCACTGCTCCTGATAAGTCCGCAACGGCCATTCCCTGTCGTAAAGGTTGAAAACCGGATCCACCTGCACCAGGTCGAGATTGGCCTCGTAATACGCGGATATCGTCCCGATATCCCTCCAGTAGGCCGGACAGCCGCCTTTCTTGTCGAGAAAATTATACGCGGATATCCGCATCCCCTTGCGGATCATGCGCGGGATGATATCTTTGCCGAAATCGTGGCTGGAATCCTTTCTTCGCGAGTCGTCCTGCAGTTCCTGAAGCAGGATTTTGCTGTCGAAGACGTATATCCCCATAGAGGCATATATCGTGTCCGGCTTGCCGGGAATGGTCTTGGGCACAGCGGGCTTCTCTTCAAAACCCGTGACCAGACAATCGCCGTCCACCTGCACCACGCCCAGGCTGCGGCTGTTCTCCTTAGGCACCTCTACCACTCCAACCGTAAGATCGGCCTCGGTGTCGCGGTGGAAATCTATCATCGAATAATAATTCATCCTGTAAATGTGGTCGCCGGAAAGTATCAACACTTCATCCGGCTTATCCATATCCAAAGCGTACATATTCTGAAAGATCGCGTCCGCCGTCCCCAGATACCAGGTTTCCCCCACCCTCTGCTGGGCCGGGAGCAGCTCGATATACTCGCCCAGTTCGCTGGCAAGGATGTTCCAACCAAGACGGATATGCCTGTGCAGAGAAGCGGATTTATATTGCGTGAGGATGTAAACGCGGCGCAAACCGGAGTTTATGCAGTTGCTCAAGGAGAAATCTATGATGCGGTATATCCCGCCGAACGGCACCGCCGGTTTGGTGCGGTCCTTAGTCAAAGGCCAAAGACGTTCGCCCTTGCCGCCTGCCATAATAAAGGTAAGCACCCTGCGCATCATGGAAAGATCACCCCGGTCACTCCGCGCCTGACCATCATCACCCCGATGGCGGCAAGCAGGATATACATTATCTTGGAAAAGGCGCGCGTGCCGCCTTCACCGAAAAGCTTGATCAAAAAATCGGCTTTCTTCAGCGTAAGCCAGACAATCAGCATATTCAACGCCAGCGATACCATGCTCGGGACTATCCCGTAGCTATCCAGCATAATTAAAGTAGTGGTCAGCACCGCCGGCCCGGTGATCAACGGCATCCCCAGGGGAAAGATACCCACGTCCTTTTCTTTCTCCCCGTATAAAGGCATCTTCGAGGCCCCCGGGAACAACAGGCGCAGGGAGATCACGAAAAGAAGCAGGCCTCCGGCGATCTGAAAATCAGAGATGGTGATCCCCAGGAAACGCAATACCAGTTTGCCGATCAGCATAAAAAGCACGGCAACCGCGGCGGCCGTGCGCACTGACTCGGCAATGACGCGTTCTCTCGCCTTAATCCCCAGGTTATTCACCAGGGAAATAAACAAGGGAATATTACCGATGGCGTCAACGGCCACGAACAATGGTATGAAAGCCAGAAAAAACGGCTCCACAGCTTTGAACATTAATCGCTCTCCGTTTTAAGCAAAATGTGGATAAAATTGCTGCTTAGGATTATTTTAACTTAACACAAAACGCCCTGTGCCGCAAGGAAAAAGGCGTAAAAGCGGGTTCTTGGTTCTTAAAAATAATCCGGGGGCTTATGTAAACCTTGCGTCTTAAGATACCGCTGACGTATGTTAGTTTAAGTTTTAGCGCTATATAACGCTAAATGTTAAACCTATACCTGTGACAGCGATTCCGGATTCGCAGAATACTTACAAAGAATAAGCGCGATTATGAGAAGTTATAGACTTTGGCGTGTTTTAATATTTGCCCGAGGAAAGTCCGCTTATCCAGCCTTTTAATGTCTTCAGGAACTGCGGGTATGGGCTCCAATAAGGAACTTACTTTTGCGGCTTTACGAAATAAATACTGGATATGCGTGATGTATTTCCCTTTTCTGAAATATGGGGACACAACAATGACATCTATATCGCTGTTCCGAACCGCTATGCCTTTTGCATATGAACCGAACAACAATATTTTGTCCACCGGGATATCTTTCCTTAATTCTCCGGCAAAATCACTGATTATTTCTGTGACTCTATCCTTTTTTTTAGCCATTTGAACACCGTCTTGGTTTTCTCTAAATAATCGAACGCGGTTTTTTTATTAATAATCTCGGAAAGTTTACATCTGTAATCGCCATATCTGGATTCAACCGCAAATGGCGTTAAATTTGATAGAAACTCAATATTACTTTGCCCTATAACACTACTGACTCCGGATAATTCTGCCAATCTAACCAGGTTATGCGTCCGCAGGACTTCGCCATTCTGCGAAATAATAATGGCTTTCATCATCTTTTCCAATGCCTGTTGACACATAAATGCCACATACAAATACCGTTTTCCGACAAACATAGCATCAGCAGTAGCCAAATCGTATTTTGCACGCTCTACCCATTTCTTAGTTATATCATCCATGAACAGATATTATCATTACTATTATAAGGATTCAAGTCTTATTCAATTCTCAACTGGATTCTATGCGGCAAGCAAAACATTAGTAGAAGCGGATTTTTCTTCCTTAGTCTTGGGCTTTATAATAATCTCCACATCTCTATCCAATCTGTTAAGTAAAACCAAAAGCAAATCTAAAGAAAACATATTTAGTTTACCGTTTACAAGACAAGAAATCTTGGATTGAGGAAGCCCGAGTAATACGGAAGCCTCCTTTTGCGTGAGACCCCGCTCTTTTATAATTTCCGCGATACGCGATATTATCTGGGCGCGGGCTAAAGTTCGTTGCGGATACGCGGTTCCGATATCGGCGAATACATTACCACTGCCTCTATGGATCTTCTCTTTTATTCTCATAATTCATTTACCCCCGATCATAATTTGCATTATAATCCTGTTCCGCTATTCTTAATCGCTTACCTCCTCCAATAGTGTTTCAAACAAGTTTATTTGTGGCTTTCTCCTATTCAACAAAAAACCTCCGCTTTTTAGGCAGAGGTTTGGGGTTTTTCATTCAGTCGCGTTGCGTAAGGCCGCCAACGGATTAATTTTCGAGGCATTGTGACGATGCAGCTTCTCACTAACAAATATTCAATCCTTTCTATCTGATTGAATAACAAGCAGCTACCACAAGCAATATTATGTTATTTTCTCACCGCCCACAAGCAGCGTCAAGGTTAATTATCCCACTCTCCATCCATTTAGAGATTTCTAAATATAGAGTGCTATTTTATACATCAATCCAGCTCAAGCCGTTGGAACCGCTCAACCAGAAGTTTGTCGAACGCTTCAGCCAAGTCCCCGGGAAGCAACGACCCCGCAAGCCTTGAACGAAATAGCTCTTTCTTCCCCATGAATTTCTCGAATCTGATCTTCTCGGGGATACCAAGATAGTTCGCCAAAAGATCAATATCTTTCCGTTTGATCCGGTCCTTTTTCCCCTGAATGGTCAAAGCAGATTCGTCGGCCTCCTCGGGGATCACGATCCTGGAACAGACCAGATCATAGGCAGGCGCCAGACGCGCCAGGCCCTCTTCGTTATAAATGACGGAGTAATTCTTTACATGCGCGTCGCCGTTACCGATGAGAAAGTTGAACACGACGCGTTCAAAGAACAACTGCACATCAAGCCCCGGGACCCCGGAAGAGGTCTTTAACTTCTTTCCGATCTCCTCAACAGAGCCGTTGTATTTATCCTGCTTCTCCAGGATCTGGAAAAAATCCTCCTGATGGATCTTCCGCCGTCCCTCCCGGTCAAAACGCTTGACCACATAGGCCAAGCTCCGGTCCTTTAAATGCACCAAACAATGCGCCGGCACGTCGATCCCGATATCATCGGCGATCGTCATGCAAAGCTCTTCATTCTCCGGCAGGTTCGCGAACGCCTGCACCTGCGGCTTAAGAATGTATTGTCCGCCCTCACCGGTCACTTCCAGATGCGGAACACTTGAACGGTCAGCTAATTTCACAGAAAGTTTTGGCTGCACTCCGGAGATCGACATCTTCCCGACCATCTCCTGGGCCTTTAACGACACCCCTGCCAACGTAAAATCAATGAACGGCTCTTTATCGACACCAAAAACTTTTCGCCATGCTGTTCTTTCTTTGTTCATTCTGCACCGCTTTCTCTAACGGTAACAGCGCCGATCGTACTCTCACCGGTCACCAGCAATATCCCGAATTCATCCGTGCGATCGATCTTCTTCGTTGCGCACACGATGTCCCGATACCATCCTTCGGAATTCAAACCGACAAAGAATGGAAAAAGTATTGCTGATTCAAAAGGCTCCTCCCGCAAAGGCAAAGAAAGAGAAAGCGCCTTCCCGCTCTTGAGATACGCGGCATCATAAGCGAACCTGTACCCCGCATCCGTTTCCTCAAGAACCCCTGCAAAACGATCATGATAAAAAACATCCGCTTTTCTTTTATTATTCCTTGCCATTACGCACGACCTCAAGATGATGTCCCAGGAACTCAAGGACCTGATTGACCTTGTCCAGGCGCACCGTGTTCTTCCCCTGCTCGAGCTCTCTCACGAAACGAAGCCCGACCCCGGCCCGCCTCGCGAACTCAATCTGGTCGAGACCCGCCTTCTTCCGAAGTACCTGTATTGTCTTTCCAATGCTTTTCATGGTTAGAATATACACCCTAAAGGGTATAAATGCAAGGTTTATTATTAAAAATATGGCGAATCAAAAAACTACAAGTCGTTAACACACCCTATCGGGTATAGAAGAGCCCCCGGAGTGATCCTTCGACAATGCATTGACAAGGTACTTTTCATCCTTCATTACCTTCATGTCCTTCCCGACGCGGCAGATATCAGGCTCTTTGTATACGGATGTTGCGGAGCCGAAAAAACGCGCGCGGTCTCCCCCTGTTCGACAACCCGGCCGTCCTTCATTACGGCGACCCTCCCGGCAACGCGTTTCACAAGACAAAGATTATGCGTGATGAAGAAATAGGTCATCCCCAGCCGCTCCTTTAGCGCCAGAAGCATATCCAGCATTCGCGCCTGTATGGTGAGATCCAGAGAAGAAAGCGGCTCATCCAGTATCAGGAACTTCGGAGAAGTCGCCAGAGCCCTGGCAATACAAATTCTTTGCCGCTGGCCTCCGGAGAATTGCGAAGGCAGTCTCTCCGCCGTCTCAGGCGGCATCTCCACCAGCCGCAGCAGCGAAACTACCTTGTCCCGCAAAGAAACCTTTTTCTCCAGGCGGTTTATCATCAGTGGTTCGGCGATTATCTCTCCCACGCGCATCCTGGGATTCAGGCTGGCGTAGGGATTCTGAAAAATGATCTGCACATCCTTACGGAACGAATCCATTCCAATCTTCTCGAAAAGCACCTCGCCGGAAGTCGGCGGAGTCAAACGGGCGATTATCCTGGCCAGGGTGGTCTTGCCTGAACCGGACTCTCCTATCAAGGCGAAGGTTTCTCCTTTCCGAACATCAAAAGAGACGCCCTTCAATGCCGCGACGATGCCGGAACGAATACCCAGGACACCGCCGCTTAAAGTAAAATCCTTATTTACATTCCTGACGGAAAGCATCACCTTTTATTACCTCCAGATTCTTTCTTTTCTTGCTTTCGTCATCCTGACCATAGACGCAGTGGAGGGGAAGGATCTAATTCATAAACACAGATTCTTCAGCTGCCGGCTTCAGAATGACGATTTTGACCTCGGCAACAGCTACGGTAACGAAGCCCGTATCGGTTACGGTTAAGGTCACGCAGTCACGCATAGAATCAACCAATCTTTCCTCCCGAATGGCTCACCCCGATCTTTCCTCCCCTCGATGGGGAGGATTAAGGAGGGGTATTGATTAATCCCCCCTCCCACGCCCTCCCCACCAGGGGGAGGGAAATAAAAAGTAAAATACTGTTCGAAACGTCCGCCATTGATGCTTGGCGAGACTTTGCCCGCCATTGATGCTTCGGCGGAACCAAAATAAGGGCATCGTAACCGTTACCGAAAGACGATTTCAATACCGGCAACGACTAAAACATTTGGACTTCTACGCTGCGAGTGGAGCCCCTCGGGCTAAAGCCCACGGCTCCTTCTATTTTCCGGCGACCTCCCCGAAGCTTCACACAAGTGAACACTTGCTCAATTCCACACAAGAGCAAAGTGCGTTCATCTTCGCACAAGCGAATACTTAGCCTTCCGATAAGCTAAGGTATCACACACAAGCGAATACTTTCACACGAGTGAACACTTGCCCAATTCCACTCAGGGGCAAAGTGTTATTCCTATTGGCTAAGGTGTAACACACAGGTGAATACTTGGCCATCCTATTGGCCAAGGTACAACCGGGTTAAAACCCGGGGATTTCTGGGCTAGGGGATTAAAATTTGCCGACTTTCTCATAAGCCGCCAGTAATTCCTTTGTATGCGCGTGCTTCGGGGAAGCGAACAGCTCTTCTTTTTCCCGGTATTCCACCAGTTCCCCTTTGAACATCACCGCTACCCTATCGGCGATGTGTTCGGCTATAGCCAGGTTATGAGTAATAAACAATAAAGAAAAACCGGCCTCCTGTTTGAGGCGCATTAACAATTTGATTATCTCCGTTTCCGTAGTCATATCCAAAGAAGTGGTCGGCTCATCGGCTATCAATAATTCCGGCCTGCAGGCCAGGGCCATAGAGATCGCCGCCCGCTGATTCATCCCCCCGGAAAGTTGATGCGGGTAACTGCGCGCCGCCCTTTGAGCGTCCGATATACCGGACATCTCAAGCAATTTCACCGCTTCCCGCAGGGCCGCGGCGCGCCCCGCTCCGCGGTGCAAACGGACGGCTTCGGCGATCTGTTCACCGACGCTGTAAACCGGATTCAAAAAACTCGACGGCTCCTGGAAGATATAAGCGATACGCCTGCCGCGGAAGGCGCGCAGTTGCTCCTCCGGCATCCCTATTAACTCTTCACCATCGAAACGCGCGCTCCCGGAAACCGACGCCGCGCCTTCCGGAAGCAAGCCGCAGATAGCCAATGAAGTGACGGTCTTGCCGGAACCGGATTCCCCTGCCATAACCAGCGTCTCGCCTCGTCTTATATCAAAAGTCAAGCGGTTGACCGCCTGAATCTCTTTCAGACCATGGTGGAAGACGACGTTGATATCTTTTACAGAAAGCAGCGTCCCCGTCATCCCAGTTCCTTTCTTATCCCCTCGGCGATAAAATTAAAACCTATGATAGCCAGAAAGATCGCGCCGCCGGGGAAAACCGTTATCCACCAGGCCACGCCCAGGGTAGCTTTGGCCTCCGTCAGCATATTGCCCCAGCTCGGCACAGGCGGCTGGACCCCCAGGCCCAGAAAACTTAAACCCGATTCCAGGAGTATCGCCCCCGCAACGGCAAGCGTGGCGTTCACCAACAAAGGGCCGCAGGCATTAGGCAAGATATGTCTGCCTATTATCCTCAAATTGCCGGCCCCGGAAGCCCGCGCCGCCTCCACGAATTCCCGTTCTTTCAAGGCCATTATTTCCGCCCGCACCAGCCTGGCCGGCCCCATCCAACTGGTCAGTCCGATGATAATCATTATGTTGAAAATGGAAGAGTCGAGAAAAGCCACCGCCGCCAGGATAAGGAAGAAAGCCGGAAAACAGAGCATGACGTCCACGCAGCGCATGATGAACGCATCCACGCTTCCGCCGTAAAAACCGGACAGGGAACCGAAAACAACGCCCAAAAGAGTTGAGATACCGACGGCGATTATCCCGACGCTGAGCGATATGCGCGCCCCGTAGATCAAACGGCTCAAGACATCCCTGCCCAAGCTGTCGGTTCCCAAGAAATGCGCGGAAGACGGGGCGCAAAGTATACTGCCGGCATCTATCTGCGCCGGCTGGTATGGGCTTAGCAACGGCGCCGCCAGCGCGGCCAGCCCCATTATCCCTACTATACATATTCCGGTCAAAATCGATCTATTCATCTCTTGTCTCTCAAACGCGGGTCGATCCAGGCGTAACTGACATCCGCGAGGAGATTTGCCGTCATGGTTAAAACAGAAACTATCACCACTTCCGCCATGATCAAAGGATAATCGCGCATCATTACCGCTTCGTAGAAAAGCCTGCCGGCCCCCGGGATGGCAAACACGGACTCGAAAATAACGCTCCCTCCCACCAGACCGGGAAGAGAAAGTCCCATTATCGTCACCAGCGGCATTACCGCGTTGCGGAAGGCGTGTTTATAAAGCACGCTGCGCTCCGTCAGTCCTTTCGCCCTGGCCATGCGTATATAAGGCTGGGCCAGCGCCTCTATCATCGAAGAACGCATATACCTCGCCATCGAGGCTATGCCGCCCAGGCTGGAAACCGTTACCGGCAGCAGTAAATGCCGCAGGAGATCGATCACCTTTTCCACGGGGCTTAAATACTCGTAATTCAGGGAGGTTATGCCGGAAACCGGAAGCCAGCGCAGATTTATGCCGAAGAAATTCATCAGCAGCAAGGCCAGCCAAAAGGTGGGTATGGCGAACAAAAAGAACATCGCCGCAGTCATAACCTTATCCAGCATACCGTCCGGCCTCAAGGCGCAGCGCACACCAAGCGGGATTGCCGCGGCAAAGATCAAAAACAGAGAAAGCAGGTTTATGGTTATGGTTACCGGCAGGCGCTCCGCGATCTTTTCTATCACCGGACGATTATCGCTGAACGATCTGCCGAAATCCAAAACAGCAGTTCGTTTCAACCAATGCCAGTAGCGTTCATACACCGGTTTGTCCAATTCATAAAGCTTCTCAAGCCGCTCAAGCGCCCGGGCAGAAACGCGAGGGTTAAGCGAATTCTCCAAAGCCACGGGTTTGCCGGGCGCGAGATTTATCACCGCGAAACTGAGCAGACTGATCCCGAACAGCAACGGAATAATCCCTGCTAACCTGCGTAATATATATTTCTCCATCGCTATCGCATTCTGTATCTTTGTTCCGCCGCCGGAACCCACCAGTCTATGAAATTGTACCCTATTCCGGCCGCAGCCGGCTCTACTTCCCGGAAACGCCCGTGCACCACATACAGGCTGTCCGGGACGTAAATGAACATATACGGCTGGTCGGCGTAAATGAGTTCCTGTATCTTCCGGTAAAGCTCCCGCCTTTTCTGCTGGTCGAAAACCCTGCGAGCCTCCAGTAGTAATGCATCAACCTCCGGATTGGTATAACCGGCAAAATTGAATTCCCCCTCCCTCGTGCGCGACGAATGCCAGATATCATAGTTATCCGGTTCCCGCGGCAAAGCCCAACCCAGCAGGATCACATCAAAATCGCGCTTGTTGACGAACTCCCCGATAAAAACGCTCCATTCCACAACTTTTATCTTCACCTTTATCCCGATATCGGACAATCTGCGCTGGATTATCTCGGCGGTCTTGATACGTTCTTCATTACCCTGGTTGGTAAGAATGGTAAATTCGAACTTCCTGCCATTATTGTCCAGTATCCCGTCTCCGTCGCCGTCTTCCCATCCGGCTTCCTTGAGCAGACGGAGCGCCCCGGAGGGGTCGTAAGGCGCTGGCTTGACGGATGGATTGAACGCCCAGGATTGCGGCGTGAACGGCCCGGTAGAAACAGTACCCAGCCCGAGCAGAACGATCTTGATTATCTCATCCTTGTCCACGGCCAGGTTAAGGGCCTTCCTCACCCTGATGTCGGAGAAAAGCGGTGAACGGAGATTATATCCCAGGTAAACGTAAGTATCGCCCGGTAAACGGAATTTACGGTATTCGCCGCGAAAATAGGGAGTGTCGGTCTGCCGCGTATATTGCAGAGGAGTAAGGCCGCAAAGATCCACACCCCCGGTTTGCAGTTCCAGAAAAAGCGTGGACGGATCAGGTATCACCCGCTGCGCCACGCGGTCTATGTTGGGCCGGTGCAAAAAATAATTTTCGTTGGCATCCAAATCTATTTTTTCCTGGGTCTTCCAGGATCTGAATCTGTAAGGGCCGGTGCCGACAGGCGCCCTGGAAAAAGCGGAAGTATTCAAGTCCTCCTTCTCCAATAAATGCGCCGGCACGATGGAAACGCTCCAGCTCGAAAGCGCCGGAGCAAAAGGCTCCTTGTAGAACACACGCACCGTATGGCCGTCCGGGGTCTCCAATCTTTCCACGCGCTCGAAATCACCGCTATAAGGAGTGCGCACCTGCGGATCAACCATCTTTCGGTAGGTAAAATCCACGTCGCGGGAAGTGAACGGCACGCCGTCCTGCCAGAATACTCCTTTCCTCAGATAAAATACTATCTGCAGGCCTCCGTCGAAGACCTCCCAGCGTTCCGCCAAGTCTCCGGTCAGATTAAGGTCTTTATCGTACTTGACCAGACCGTTGAAGATGTAACCGCAGATACCTGCGGAAGCGGTATCGGAAGCCAGCATAGGCATCAGGGTTCTTGCGTCAGCGGTGGAAGCGCAGATAAAGGCGTCCCCCTTATCTGCCGCTTTTGCCTGCGGCGTGGCAACAAAAAAGACTACCGCCGCTATAAAAGGCGATAGTCTTCTGACTGGCTTCTTCAACACCAGGCGTGCCTGGTTATTTTTCATCTTTCGAGCGTTACGGGGTTGTCTTTTGCGGCCCGTTAGCCTCAACCTGCGCAGCGGACGTATCCGGAGCGGAAGGGATATCCTGGGCTTGTCCGGGAGAAACCGCGGCCGGCTCAGTTTTGGCTCCGGCCGCCGCCGGGGCCGGTTTCACGCCGCTCATCAGAGACCGGCTCTGGCGCACCGAAAGCAGGGCCAGCGTAAGACAGGTAAGAAGAAATATCACCGAGAGTATGGACGTCAGCTTGGTCATAAAACTGCTGGTTTTTGTTCCGAAAACCGACTCCATCCCGGAGAAAGATTCGATCAGCCCTCCGCCTCTGCCGGATTGAACCAGGATCATGCAAATCAACAAAAAACAAACTACCACGTGTATTCCGATAATTATCGCCATCATTTTTTTACCTCTGCGGCTTTTTTGATTATTTCCACGAAACTTTCCACTTTCAGGCTTGCCCCCCCGACGAGCGCGCCGTCCACGTCCGGCTGGCGCATCAGTTCCGCGATATTCTCAGGCTTAACGCTGCCGCCGTATTGTATCCTGATTTCACGCGAGATATCGCCGCCGAACAATTTATTCAAAACCCCCCGTATGTATTTATGCACCTCCTGCGCCTGTTCCGGGGTAGCCGTCTTGCCTGTGCCTATCGCCCAAACCGGCTCATAGGCTATAACAAGCTTCAAGGCGTCTTCCCCCGACAGACCGGCCAGGCCGCCGTTCAACTGCGCGTCCAGAACCTTAAAAGTAAGCTCTTTCTCTCTCTGCTCAAGCGTCTCTCCCACGCAGACTACCGGGGTAAGGCCGTGCTTGAGGAGCGCCTTCAATTTATTGTTTACCGCGGCGTCGGTCTCGCCGAAATACTGCCTTCTTTCCGAGTGGCCGATAATGACAAAACCGCACCCGGCGTCCTTGAGCATCGGCGGCGACACTTCCCCGGTAAACGCCCCCTCATCCTGCCAGTAGGTATCCTGCGCCCCTACACTAATGTTGCTCCCGAATACCACCTCGGCGGTCTCGCTCAAAGAGGTGAAAGGAGGACAGATAACGACGTCCACGAGTCCTTCCTCAAGGTCGAAAAGGTTCCTTTTCAGGCCGTTGGCCAGTTCTATGGCCTCCCCTATCTTTTTATACATCTTCCAGTTGCCGGCTATTATCGTCTTGCGCATTATATCTCTCTCCAATAAACAGCGTATTATTATTTAACTTCGGCAAGCGCCGCCACACCGGGCAGTTTTTTCCCTTCCAGGAACTCCAAGCTCGCGCCGCCGCCGGTGGAAATATGTGTCATTCTTTTTTCCAGGCCGAATTTTGCCACAGCCGCGGCCGTGTCGCCTCCTCCGATGATCGTCACCGCGTCAAGGCCGGCGATGAATTCCGCCACGGCCTTCGTGCCTTTGCTGAAAGGCTCCATCTCGAATATTCCCAGCGGTCCGTTCCAGACGATGGTTTTGGCCCCCGCCAGTTTGGCGTTAAAGAGCTTGACGGTCTGCGGCCCGATGTCCACAGCCATTCTCCCCTCCGGGATGTTCTCGCCGCAAATCTCGCTTTTCGCCGAAACGTCTATGCTCTCTACTATCAGATTATCCACCGGCAGTAAAATCTCTTTCTTAAGCTCCGCGGCTTTAAGGAGTATCTCTTTGGCCAATTCCAGTTTATCCTGTTCGAGCTTGGATTTACCGATGTTTTTACCCTGGGCCTTGAGGAAGGTATATGCCATGCCTCCGCCGATAATGATACTGTCGCATTTAGGCAGAAGGTTCTCTATAACCGCTATCTTGTCCGAGACTTTTGCCCCGCCCAAAATGACGATGAAAGGACGGCGCGGATCGGCCACCGCGCTGCCGAGATACTCGATCTCTTTGCCGAGCAGGAAACCGGCGGCTGATTTCAGGTAATGGGTCACTCCTTCCGTAGAAGCGTGCGCCCTGTGCGCCGTGCCGAAAGCATCGTTGACGAAGATATCGCCGAGATCGGCCAGATGTCTGGCGAACGCCGGATCATTCGCTTCTTCTTCGGAATGAAAACGCAGGTTCTCCAGAAGCAGCACTTTCTCTTTTGCCGCAGAGACCTCTTTCTTCACCGTTTCACCCACGCAGTCGGAAACGAATTTCACCGGCTGTCCGAGCAATTCGACGAGTCTCTTGGCGACCGGCGCCAGGCTGTATTTAGCCACCGCTTTTCCGTCCGGCCTGCCGAGATGGCTCATCAGCACCAGCCTGGCGGCTCCGTTATTCAGGATATATTCTATTGTCGGCAGAGTGGCGCGGATACGCGTGTCGTCGGTAATGTTCAACGAAGCGTCCTGCGGCACATTAAAATCAGCCCGCATCAGAACGTTTCTGCCTTTAA
>JBAZDY010000023.1:0-18459 GCA_041654215.1 Candidatus Omnitrophota bacterium | reverse complement strand
GAGAGGCAGGGATTCGAACCCTGGGGCCCAGTTACCCAGGCCAGTTGCTTAGCAGGCAACTGCTTTCGACCGCTCAGCCACCTCTCCAAATCCTAAAAAGCAATCAAAATCATCAAGCCACAATAATTATAATGCTACGGCAACTGCTTTTCCCGCCCGCTATCAAAACTTATTGCGGCGGGATCCCGCATCGTTATTCCTTATTCAGAACAGCGGGACGACCGCTCAGCTATCTCAAAAAAGTTTTTATGCAGTAATATCTCGTAGCGCAGAAATACTGTCGTTAGAACATAGACCTCAAGACATAGAGCCCGTTTTTTAATTATTCCGCGCCGCGGCTTTAGCTCTTTTCTTGGCGAAAAATCCGCTTACAAGCGCGCCGCATTCCTCTGCCAGCAGCCCTTTGCGTACTTTTATGCGGTGGTTCAGCCGCCGGTTGTCGGTAATGTTAAAAACCGAGCCGCAGGCACCTGTTTTCGGATCATCGGCGCCGTAAAACAGCTTTTCGACCCTTGCCAGGACCAACGCCCCGGAACACATCGCACAGGGTTCAATTGTAACATATACGGAAGACTGATTCAACCATTTCATTTCCAGGGCATTGGCCGCCGCAGTCAAGGCCAGCATCTCGGCGTGACCCGTGGGATCTTTAAGCCTCTCGATCTGGTTATGGGCGCGGGCGATTATCTTTTTTTTATGAACGATAACGCAGCCCACCGGGACTTCATCCTCGTCAAAGGCTTTCCGGGCTTCTTTGACGGCCTCGCGCATAAAAAAAAGATCCATATCCAGCATAACTTATTTTTCCCGTATTGATCGGCTTTCAGATGTTTTAGGCAGGCATTCTCTTACGGCAGGAATGGTTCGACGCGTGCACTTCGTTTACTTGCTCACCATCAGCAGGAATGCTTCGACGCGTCCACTTCGTTTACTCGCTCACCATCAGCAGGAATGCTTCGACGCGTCCACTTCGTTTACTCGCTCACCACAAGCCGGACCATCCTGAACAAATGAGTCCGAAGGTTAGTGCGCCTGGCAGGAATCGAACCTGCAACAACTTGCTCCGTAGGCAAGTGCTCTATCCAATTGAGCTACAGGCGCATAATTAGTAAGAACAAAATATAAAACATTTTAAGAATAACTGTAGCTCAAAAGTCCTCTGTTCCAACGGAGCATGGTTTCCCCTGCGACGTCCCGCCTGTCTTTTCGCGGGATTGAGCTACAGGCGCATAATTAGTAAGAACAAAATATAAAATATTTTAAGAAGAACGGCAAGTTTTGATTATATCGGACTTTGTTCCGGCTGTAAAGAGAGTTTTTATATCGTGGGTGGGAGAGAGTCAACTGTTATGTGTTCTTCTTCTCTTGCCGTATGACATCCAGGAAGGCCTCGACTATGCGCGGATCAAACTGCGAGCCGGACCCGGCTTTTATCATCTGCAGGGCCTTTGCCTTGCTGAAGGCCTTGCGGTAAGGCCGGTTGGAAATCAATGCCTGGTATACGTCTGCTATAGCGATAATACGAGCCCCTACCGGGATATTCTCCCCTTTTAAACCGAACGGATATCCGGCGCCGTCCCAACGCTCATGGTGATACAGTATCAAAGGAATTATGCCGTGCAGAAGGCGTATAGGCCGTATGATATCGGCGCCAATTTTGGGATGACGGCGCAGGGCCTCGAATTCAGAGGATGTCAGCCGGGAAGACTTCTGCAAAATGGTCTCGCTGACCCCTATCTTGCCCAAATCATGCAGTATTGCCGCCTGCCGCACCAGTAAAACTTCTTCTCTCGGCAAACGAAGTTTACTCCCGATTTCAGTGGCGTAATGCACGGTGCGTTCGACGTGCGTGCCGGTATAATGATCTTTCAACTCAATGGTTTTGGCGAAGGCGAAAATGGCTTCAATCAAACTCTGGTTTGCGCTCTTGTTCAATTTCTGCAGTTTCTCCTGCAGTATTCTCATTCTGCTGACTCCGCTGCCGTTGAGCGGAGGCAAGGGTTTCGGAGCGGAAACATCAAGAGTGGAATAGACGCGATTGCCGCCGCATTCCTTGGCCTTGTTCAACATATGGTCCGTAACCTCTATCAGGTCGGCGGATTTTATAACTTTATCTTCGGGAAAAGACGCGACGGACACGCTCACCTTCAGCTTTATGCTGTTCTTGAGGCTGCCGAAATCCTGCAGGTTTATCTCATCCAGCAGGCGCTGTGCCATATAGATAGCCCTGGCCCTGCTCGTGCCGGGAAAAAGCACGGCAAATTCCTCTCCGCCGTAGCGCACCACGATATCGTACTGCCGCACAGTCTTCTTCAGGAAAACGGCGAACTTTCTCAGCACTTTGTCGCCGAACTGGTGTCCATATACATCGTTTATAGACCGGAAATAATCCAGGTCGATCATCATCAGGGAAAGCGGACTGTTATACCTGCGGGAACGCTCGAATTCCGCATTCAACACCTCTATCAGGTAACGATGGTTGTAAAGCCCGGTATGCGGATCGCGCAAAGCCATTTGCTTCAATTCCTTGTTCGAACGAGTCAACTCTTCATTCAACAGCTCAAGTTCCTTTTCCGCTTTCTTGCGCAGGGTAATATCACGGATGGACTCGATGGCCCCCGCCATCTCTCCTTTCATATCGTATAAAGGGGCGGCCTTGATCCAGAGATAAGCCCCCCGCCCTCCATACAAGGACTGGATAAAGACTTCCGCGTAAAGGACTTCTCCCTCGCGCCGGATGTAGTTATAAGTACCCTCTATTCGCTGATCCGGAGTGGTTATCAAATCGATCAATATCGGCCTGCGGGTGCCGTAAAAAGGTACGGAATAAGAATATTCACCCTTCCCGAGCATATCCTTTTTCTTTATGCCGGTCATTTCTTCCAGCTCGCGGTTCCAGGCTATCACACGTTTGTTCCCATCGATAACCAGAATAGCGTCCGGGAAGAATTCAATGATGTCCAGCAACTGCTGATGCGCGCACCTGAGGCTCTCCTGTATTTCAATACAGTGTTTCTCGGAAGCCTGCAGCATGACGAATTTATCGCTCAATGACCTTAATTGACGCATATTCTTTTTACACGCCGTTTTTCTAACCATATACTCCCGTTTTGAGTCTACCTACCGCCCGGAACAAGCTTCTCGCCTGTCTCCGCGACCTGTTTTCTCAACTCCAGTATGCTGTTCTCCAGGCGCTGAGACGAACCGGCAACCGCAACGTTCGAATCCGCCACTCTGGCATTTTCTTCCGACAATCTATAGACCGCTTTCACCGTGTTCTCCAGGCGTAATATAATAAATGCCAGAAGCAGGGCTATAAGCGTAAGGACCACATCGGTATACTTCATGCTTCCTCCTCCCCGGTCATTTTATCACGGCCGACGCCGCGGGGCCAAAAGGGTTAGTCCGCGCCGCCCAAGAAAACAGATAGGGCAATCATTCCCAAGATGACGCATATAATCGGTCCGTTCAGAAAGAAACCTAAGATACGCCCTTTTCATATCGAAGGCCCTGCGTTCGCGAAAAGAAAGCAATCGATGCGGAATCAGAGCCACAAGCAAAACTTTGATAAAAACGAAAGCAGTATCTCCAAGCAGGTAGATAAAGATGTGGCGGGCGTAACGGAAGATAGAATACTGCGGGTAATAACCGACTGTGGATAGGCTTATTAGCACCGCTCCAAGCAGAACCTGCCACTTGAATATACGCTTGAGTAACTGCATTCAGCATATCTTATCCCGTGGCTGGTTTTATAAGTATACCACAAAATACCTGCAAAGGAGCAAGTTTTTTAAAAAATTCCTGGCAGCTGCTATAATATATTTGGTAATTTCAAATCATTTCCCGCTCTTCCAGCAGGAAGGCTGATATACCAGGACTGTGATTACGCCCGCGATAACAAACTCCACAAGGTTGAAAAAGAACCATCCGGCAACCAGCTGAAACGGCAAGGGATACAGTACATACTGGCCGAAAACACCTATCAAGCTGAAGAAAAGCCCCATCAACAGTCCGTAACGCACTCCTTCTCCAATTCCCCTGTTTTCTCTGCCAAAGGTAAAGATATAAACAAAAAGGAACGCGGTAAGATAATCCAGCGCTATCATTATCCAGGCCTTATCCTCAATGTTCGGGCGCCACAAACCGCAGACACTTTCGTACAAATGTCTCAGGAACACACCGTGAATGATCCCGTCAAGAACTACAAACGAGACGAATATAAAAAAACTGGCCAGGAAAAGCTTGCGCATTGACGCCTCCTTCTTTTTTAGAGTCCACCGCCGATATTCCGCGGACCATAGTTAAAACCGATTCCGTGCTCTCAAGTTCGGTATATCGCGAATATGAGTAAATGAAAAAATACGGAAAAATGAAGCACACACCCGCTGGGAAAGGCAGAAAAAAACGGTTACGGCGTGTTACCTGTTATTTTCAAGTTCCACCGTAACCGTTTTGAAGAGAAACTCTACACCTAACCCAAATATAACACAGTCCCTCGGCGTTTTCAAGAGCTCTGGACAAAAAATCACGAGAATTCTTCTTTTTCTCCGACGTCAGCGGAACAATTTCCATATTGGACCTAACCGGCTGTAAAACAACCAACTAAATACTTTCATAAACATTTCCGGCCCCGCCGATGCCGGATTTTTCGCGCCTCATTTGATGCGTTCGACTATTTCCGCGGAAATTCCGTATTTTCCAGCCGGAGATATCAGGTAAAAACCGCTCACTTTACCTTTCAACACCTCCGTCAATTCCAGGAGTATTTTCTTCCCTTCTTCGATTGCCCGGTCTTTATCGGATATCTCCATTCTTTCCCTGATATTCAGCGGAACGCTCATCCCGGGGACCTCATTATGCAAAAATTCCGCGCTTTTCCTGCTTAATAGAGGCAAGATACCGAAATAAACCGGCACGCCGAGTTTCATAATCTCCCGTGCCGTTGAAACGGCCTTATCCTTGTCGAATACCGGCTGAGTAAGCACGAAATCCGCTCCCGCTTCTATCTTTCTCTTCAGCCGTTCCAGTTGTCCGGATATGCTGTCGAAGTTGGGATTGAAAGCCGCTCCTATACTTATGCTCAACCCCATCTCTTTACGCATATTATCTATAAGAGAGACCAGCTTTATCGAATTCAAGTCGAATACCGATGAGGCAGCGGGATTACTCCCTAAAGAAGCAGGATCACCGGTTACAGCCAGGACTTTATCCAATCCGAGCGCGCAGGCGCCCAACAGATCCGATTGCAAGCCGATCAGATTCCTATCCCTGCAGGTGTAATGAAAGATTGTGTCTATTCCCGCCTGCTTTTTCACCAACCCGGCGGCAACTATGGAGCTCATGCGCACCTGAGCCAGGGGATTCTCGGGAAAGCTCAACAATTTCGCGCCCCGTGATTTGAGCATCAACGTTGTATCTATAAGTTTCTCCGCGTCCGCGCCTTTGGGAGGAAGGACTTCCACGATAACCGTGATCCGCTTGTCTATCACCGGCCTTTCCCGCAGCGGCTCTGCCGGACGCGATTCCTGAACGAACTTCTCTCTTGGCGCCGGTTTAGCCCCTTTCAGTCTCTGCGCGGCCAGGCGTATGTATTCCGGCGTGGTCCCGCAGCATCCGCCCACGATATTGGCGCCGGCCTGCGCAAGTTTCAGGGCGTAAGAAGCGAAATATTCCGCTGAATCGAAATACATGGTTCTGCCGTCCACGATCTGCGGATAACCGGAGTTAGGCTGGGCAGAAATGTATTTTCCGGTAAGCAGAGAAAGACGCTTCACCGCTTCCAGCATCGCCGCAGGCCCCTGTCCGCAATTAGCTCCGATAACGTCGGCTCCCGCGGCAGAAAGGACCGAAACCACAGAAGAAATGCTGTTCCCGAAACCGGTACGCAGGCCGTGGAGAAAAACCATCTGGCATATTACCGGAATGCCCGCCGCGGCATCCCGGCAGGCGGAAAGCGCTATGCGGATATGCTCAAGGCTGGAAAAAGTCTCCAATATAAAACAATCCACTCCGCCTTCGGCCAGGGCTTGGGCCTGGACCTTGTAGATGTCGTATACCCGGAGCGCGGAGAGCTCCACCTCCGGGAGATTCCTGCTTAAAGGCCCGATGGAACCGGCGACAAAGACACCTTTCCCTGCCGCGGCCTCAACCGCCAGCCGCGCGCCGGCTAAATTTATCCTCCCGGCCTCTTTTTCGCGGCCGAAGGCCTCCAGTTTGGCGGCGTTGGCGCCGAAAGTATTGGTCTCGATTATGTCGGCGCCGGCAGCGATGTATTCTCCGTGCAAGCGCGAGACATGGACCGGGTCAACGATATTAAGGCTCTCGTAACAGGACTCCGGAGCTATGCCGCGGCTGTGGAACATAGTCCCGGCCGCGCCGTCGCAGATAAGAACCCGTTCTTTTAACGCCTCAAGTAAAGATGTTTTAGTCATCGCAATGGATATTCATCAAGCCGGACAAAACGCAGCCCGCGTCTTTTCAACAGCTCCAGGGCGTCCATAACGCCCTCCGCCGTCTCTTTCTCAGGATGATTCATATGCGCGATTATTATATCACCGGGCCGCGCCGAAAGAAAAGCGTCTTTTACCTGCCCTCGAGAATAAGACGCCCCCTTGTCACCCAGCACGCTGAAGCCCACGCAGCTGTAACCGAGTCTTTCCACGACGGCCACGGCCTTCTCGTCGTAATACGCCGTGCCTGAACGGTAAAAACGCGGGAGACGGCCGGTAAGCCGCCTGATCTTCTCTGCATTCCCCCCCACCTCGCTCCGGATCTCGGCGGGACCGGACGTCCCTTTGATGCCGTAAACCGACCTGCCGTTTACGGAACAGGGCTTATGCAGCATGCCGTGGTTCTCTATCTCGAAAAGGGGATTTTGCGACAAGGCGAGGAATTCCGAAGGGTATTTGTCTATCCAGCGGGCACTTATGAAAAGAGTGGCGGGGATATTTGCCCCGGCAAGATAATCTATCAGTTCAGAATCGTAACCGTCGCCGGAAGAACCGCAGGCGTCAAAGGTAAGAGCGATCACCGGCTCCCGGGTATCAAGCCTGGTCTTGACCCCGGCGGCGGTCTCGGACCATTCAACCGGAGACATGAAAAACTCCGGTTTGAGCATAATCAAGGCCGCGAAAAACAAAAAAACAGAAATCACCAGAAGTAGTATCTTCCCCGTTCTTGTCATAGCGAAGCGGATTTGGGCTGAAGTATATTGTCGCGGTGTTTACGTATCAGTTTTGCCCCGGGGCCGATCGTAACGATTTCCTCAACGTCTATTTTGTAAATTGCGACGTCCTCCGGGAAAGATATCTCGAAATTCTCGGAACGGCTGTTACCGGAGACTCCGGCGACGATCCGCTCCACGCAGAATTTCAGTTCCCTTTCCTGCAGGATGTTCATCAATATGCCCACCGCCGACTTCTCTTTGACCTCATGCGCCTTGCCGAGAAACTGGTAAGCTATAAGCGCGTCAAGAGAAAGGATGCCGACCGCAACATTGGGGTTTTTTTTCAGATTCACCGAGGTGCGGCCGCTGTGGAAATCCGCGATAAAAATGGAATCCTCTTTCACTTTGACAAGGAATTTCGGCGCGACGTTCGGGCGCTCGGCGTCACATGTAGAGATATAAACAAACTCCTGTTTTTCCAGGAGGCCGCGTATTTCTTCGGAGATCAGATTCTCTGTCATACGACTGCTGTCCTTTCGAGCAAAACCGGCCGGCGGGATGCCCGGAACGCGGATGTTCGGGGCTTCCGGAAATGGAATACTCCGATCCCCTGCATTATTATAATGCGGGCCCTAAAGGCGGGCAACAGAAAAATGCTGTTTTCATCAGAGGGCGGAAACGCCGGATTACGGACCTGAAGGAGCTTCGAAAGGAGGCATCCCGCGAGGCGGCGGCCTGCGGCGCATCTTCTCTTCTATTTTCCGGTTAAAAGCCGCGAACTGCTCCGGCGTCAGTATCTTCTTTAGGTCCATCATACCCTGCAGGCGCGAATCCTCTCTCTCGGAAAGCAAAGACTTTATGCGCTGCTGTATCCGCATGACCTTTTCCATGTCCGGTTCGATCCCGGCAAGCTCGCGGCGCAGGTCATCCCTGTTTTTCATCATATCAACCATCAGACGACGCCCCTGCTCCATATGCTGCCTGCGGTTGTCCTCAATCATGCGTATCTGCTCAACGCTTAAATTAAGCTCTTTTGCCATCTCCCGAAACGGGCCTCCCGCTTTACTCTCAGCAGCCTTTCCCTGCGGCGCGTCACCACTGGAAGGAAGATACGCGGCCCCGGAGAATATCCCGGCTGCCAGTAACGCGCAAACATAAGAGACAATATTCATTCTCCTGCACATAAAACCTCCTCCGCTTCTGCCCTTCACTCGAAAAACATCTCCTCGATATAGGTGTACTCTCCTTTATTCCTGTCGCTCATAGTATCGGAGAATCCCATTATATACGCCATATACTGCATCTTCTCATCCTGAACGGTTACGATGTAACCGCCGGAAGCGCCCGGCGGAGAAAGATGAAAGTATATCAAGAGCGCCGCGGCGACGCAGATGGAAACGCTCGACAGCGCCAGTAATGCCGGCCTGGGAATGAAGAAAAGCCTGGAGACAGCGGCGCGCAGGAAAAACGCGCGTTCCGGCGCGGGCTCCGGCAATTGTTCGCGTATCGCATCCCAAATCCCGGGAGGCACATCCTCTCTCGCAAGCCTGCGAAACGGCGCGATCGCCGAACTCTGAACAAGCGCCTCGAATTCACGGCATGCCCGGCACGAGGCAAGATGTTCCTTTATCAGTCCGGCGTCCGCGCCGCTGACGGTCCCGTCCGCGTAATCGGTAATGATTATCTCCCTGATCCGCTCACAATTCATTTTCCGACACCTCTTTTCTAACCGACAAAAGTTTTTCCCTGGCCCTTTTTAGCCGGGAACGCACCGCGTTCACGTCTATGGCGAGGGCATCGGCCATCTCTTCGTAACTGAGTCCTTCCATGCTCCTGAGCACTATGCAAGCTCTTTGTTCCGGCGTAAGCACCCCTAACAGGCGGTTTATCACGCTTTCGTTGTGCTCGCGTTCGGCCGTCTCGGCCATGTAATCCCTGGAATAGGAACTGCCGAGGGCGTCGTCGTATTCCACCACTCTGCTTTTTAGACCGGCGTGCTTCTTTATGTAATTAAGCGAGGTGTTCACCGTCACGCGGTACATCCAGGTCCGCAGAGAAGAACGGTAGCGAAAGCTTTTCAGTTTATTATGCACGGTCACGAAAACCTCCTGGGTTATCTCCCTGGCGTCTTCCCTGTGACGAGTCACCCTTAAGGCGACGTTGAAAACGAAGCCGGAATAAGCATCGTAAATGTCCCGGAAAGCCTCCAAATCCCCGTTTGAGGCTCTCGCGATCACTTCTTCAGTCGGATTATTATGCATAAAAACGCGTCTTCCCGCGCTGCGCGTATATTCGCTGAAATTTCATGCGGCTCACAGGCCGCGGTTTAAGAAATATCATTTACCGTACATCTCCTTCAACTGCTGGACTGAGGGAAACTTACGGTAAAATTCCCCCTGCGGCCCGATGAACCCGTCGTCCGTTTTCTTCAGCGTGACCTCGGTGTAAGTTCCGCCGGCGTTAGGAATGTTCACACTGTATATCCCGGTTACCGCGGCGTTATCCGCCGCGCTGGCAGCCGCCGCCTTGAAGACCTCGACCGGAGGCTCCGCTATCCGGTAAACCGGGTCATCGACAACCAGATACCCCTGTCTGCTCCTGAGATAATACGTATCGTTGTAGTAAAAATAAGACCTGCCTCCTATGATCACGATCCTGTAGCCGCGAGGCAGATATCTGACCACTGCCCCGGCCGGAGGATCCACTATAGCGAATCCTCCGGGCCTCTTGCGGTAAAAATAGCCGTCGTCGAAATAATATTCCTGCCCTCCGTAAATAATCATTTTAGCCACCACGTCGGAAAGAAATGGAACTACTGTGCCGCGGTAAGGGTGATAAGAACGATGATGTTCATGCCGCGGCGGCCTGGCAAAGGCTTCGGTTTGCAGCCCGCACAACAGCAGAGCCGCGCAGGCGCTGGAAATGAAAAGTCCGGACATCACGCTTTTTCTCATATCTATCCCCCTTTTTTTTGCGCACCTAAGGTAAACGGCCACAAACACTATCTTTCACTGCCTTTCCGCGGTTTTTCGGCATGATAAGATGTTATCTGAGCGCTTTCTTTTATTAGACAAAGAACCGGATTTAAAAGTTACTTTAAGGGATAAAAACATTTACCGCGTCCTAACGCTGTAATCCGGCTTCCATTCGATAATTAGACCCCTTCGACAAGCTCAGGGCAAGCTGCATTGAGCTTTGGATTATGTAATGCCGATTTTCGATTGCTCTGTGCGCTGTATTTAACAGCGCACCCACCCCTCCTTAATCCTCCCCATCCAGGGGAGGAAAGATTAGAGGCGCCCATTCGGAGGAAAGATTGGAGACCCCCATCCGGGAGAAAAGATTGGTTGGTACCTGTTGGTAACCGTTACCGATATTAGCACTCGTCTGTCGTTTATCGGTATTTGAAAATCGAGAGTCGCAATTAGACCCCTTCGACAAGCTCAGGGTAAGTTCCATTGAGCTTGGGATTTGGACCCTTCGACAAGCTCAGGGTAAGTTCCATTGAGCTTGGGATTTGGACCCTTCGACAAGCTCAGGGTAAGTTCCATTGAGCTTGGGATTTGGACCCTTCGACAAGCTCAGGGCAAGCTCCATTGAGCTTTGGATTATGCAATGCTGATTTTCGATTGCTCTGTATCGTAATCGTCTGCCGATTAATGAAGCTCCCCAGGGGGTATTCTGCGCCGCATTTTCACACGAGTGAACACCTGCCTCTCCTTGAAGACAAAGTGCTATTCCGACAGGTAACCCGGCTTGAGTGGAGCCCCTCGGGCTGAAGCCCGGGGTTTCTTTCTCAAGTAACCCCGTGTCGTAAGATACCCGAAAAATCCCTTCGGCATTTTCACACAGGTGAACACTTGGCTTTCCAATTAGCCAAGGTGTCACACTGGTGAATACTTAGCCATCCGTTTGGCTAAGGTAAATCCGGCACTCTGCGGGGTACCCCTTACATAAACTAAGGGCAAGTCTGCTCCGCATTTTCACACTGGTGAACATCTGCCTCTCCTTTAAGGCAGGGTGCTATTCTAACAGATAAATCCGGCTTGAAAGCCGGGGATTTCTGCGGTTTGATTAAATATTATATTATCACTACTGCCTTTTTTGTCTTCTTTTTTTAATTATTTCTGCTCAAACGGCGGCGGGGTAAGGTTCAACATCCGATAGAACTGACCGTCTATAAGTACCTTCCTTATTTCAAACCGGTTTCCCGCCCCGGCGCATAAGGAACTTCAAAAGTTCCAGCCAGAGCAGGGCGAGCGCGGCCGCGGCCAGGGAAAGGAACAGTTCTCCTGCTGAGACGGCGGAGAGATGGAACAATTGCCGCAGCAACGGTATAGAGAGTATCGCGGTAAGCGCGGACATTGCGCCGAAGATAACCAGCCGGAGCGCGCGGTTCTTTTCCTTCAAAACGGAAATCATTCCGGACTGCCCGCCGAGATTGGCGAATATCAGCATCAGATTGGAAAGGACAAGCGCAATGAAAGCCGCCGTGCGCGCCGCATCCACCCCCGCCCCCCTACGCAAAGCGTAAATGTAAAGAGCGAAAACGACGGCGAGAACTCCAAGCCCCTGGAGAATGCTGAATACCAAAGTCCGCCTGTCGAATAAAGGCTCCTCCAGTCTGCGCGGCGGGACTTTCATATTCCCCGGCCTGGGAGGATGCGACTCAAAGACCGTGGAACAGGCCGGGTCTATGATTAACTCAAGAAAAGCGATGTGCGCGGGCAGCAATACTATAGGCATATGAAGGAACACCGGAAGGAAAGCCATGCCCGCCACCGGTATATGCACGGCGAAGATGTAAGCGACCGCTTTCTTCAGGTTAAAGAAGATCCTGCGCCCTATGCCCACGGCGTGAACGATTGAAGAAAAATCGTCGTCCAGCAGAACCAGCGCCGAGGCCTCCCTGGCGACATCCGTGCCGTGTTTTCCCATGGCGATACCGATGTGCGCGGACTTAAGGGCCGGGGCGTCGTTGACCCCGTCCCCGGTCATCGCCACCACCTCGCCGTTGGCTTTAAGGGCGTCGATAACCGCCATCTTCTGTTCCGGGACCATCCTGGGAAAAATATTGATGTTCCTGATCTTGACCTTCAGTTCATCGGAAGACAGCGTTGTCAGTTCCTGCCCGGTGATATATTTTTCCGGGTTCTTCAGGCCGATCTGTGAAGCGATATTGACCGCGGTCCCGGCATAGTCGCCTGTGATCATGATCACGCGGATCCCGGCCGCATAGGCCTCTTTTATCGCCTGCGGCACGGCGGGACGCACCGGGTCGCTGAACCCAAGAAGCCCCATGAATTCGAAGATAAAATCATGCTGTTCCTCCGGAAGCTCCGTCTTACGGAAGGCAGCCTTCGCCACTCCCAGAACGCGCAGGCCCTTTCCCGCCAGGGTCTCGATGTGTCCGGAGATTTCCCTCCTGGCCTCCCCGCATAAATGGCAGAGATCGGCTATCGCCTCCGGAGACCCCTTGGAGGCGATTATGTAATTTTTCCTGTCCGACGATTCCCAAACATGCGAAAGGGCCAAGAGTTCCTTGGAGAGCGGATATTCTTTTACCAGCGTCCAGTTGGTATGTATGTGTTCGCTGCCGGCGAGATACCGTTCTCCGGAGCGCTTCAACTCCTTTTCAATCGGGTCAAAAGGGTCCCTCTGGCCGGCCAGCATACCGTACTCCAGGACGTCATGGAATTTATCCGGCAGTAAACCGCCTTTACCCGCCTCCGGCCAGAAATACGTCCCGGAGGCGAAAAGACCGTCCAATTCCATAGAATTAAACGTGAGCGTGCCAGTCTTGTCCACGCAGAGAACGCTGGCCGCTCCCAGAGTCTCTATGGCGGCCGCACGCCGGGTGAGCACGTTGTCGCGCGAGATGCGCCAGGCTCCAAGAGTAAGGAAGATCACCAGCACCACCGGGAATTCTTCAGGCAAGACCGCCATTCCCAGGGTCAAACCGAAGAGTATTCCGCCAGGCCAGTCGCCCCTGGTCAATCCGTAAAGAACCGTCACCAGGGAACAGAGAACCATCCCGGCCAGGAAGAAAACGCGCACGATGCGAGACGTCTCTTTTTGTAAAAGAGTATCTTCACCGCGGATTGACTGCAGAGCCCGGCCGATCCTGCCCATTCTGGTGCTTATTCCTATGGAACGGACTTCGGCGATACCGTGCCCTCCCACCACCAGCGTGCCGGCATAAACGAACGGTAAATCGTCCCCTCCCGGAGTCGCGTCTTTATCTCCGTCCAAGGAAACATTCCATTCCCGCTTACGCACCGGAACCGATTCACCGGTAAGAAGAGACTCATCGACAGACAGGCCGGAGCAAGAGATCACCCTGGCGTCTGCCGGGACCCTGTCGCCTTCGCGAAGAATGATGGTATCTTCCCTGACCACCTCTCTGCCCGCGATCCTGCGCTCCTTCCCGTCCCTGATTACCAGGGCGCGCGGGCTGGAAAGATTACGCAAGGCATCCAGCGTCTTCTCTGTCTTCCTTTCCTGATAAACGGTGATGCCGATCACCACGAAAACGAAGCTAAGCAGCATCAGGGCGTCGCCGGGTTCTCCCAGAAAGAAATAGACCAGGCCTCCGCCCGCCAAAAGCAGCAGCATAGGCTCCCTGATCACTCCCATGAATGTGAACAGGATGTTTTTCTTCTTCTGGGAAGGCATTTCGTTGTAGCCCTCTCTAAGCAGCCTGGCGGCCGCTTGCGCTTCGCTAAGGCTCACCGCAAAGCCTCTGCCAGCGCGCGGGCGAATTCCTGGGCGGAAGACGGCCCGTCGGCGGTAATGATATTGCCGTCCTTTTCCACCGCGTTTGCGGTATAAAGCGCTCCGCCGGAGACGAGAAATCCTTCCTCTCCGGGAAAAACTGTCGCCTTGCGCCCTTTAAGCACTCCGGCATTGGCTAAAATCACCGGGGCAATGCAGATGGCTGCCAATATGCGTCCGGAAGAAACCGTGTCCCGCGCGAGCTTGTGCGCCGCCGGATCATTGAAAAAAGATTCGGCGCCCGGCCCGCCGATAAAGACCACGGCATCGTATTCGGAGGCGTTGATCCCGGAAAAGCTCTTGTCGCACGCCGTTTTTGTCCCGTAGACGCTCACTGCTTCGCCGGCGACGGAAGAAGCTACGGAACAGCTTATCCCGGCCGAAAGCAGAGTGTCCCTGACCGGGAAAAATTCCTTTTCCTGGAAACCGCGCTGAGACAGTATCACCAGCGCGCGCCTGCCTCCGGCCCAGGCGGAACCGGAAGGAGAGCCGGCCGCGAGGATTCCTGCCATCGCGCATCCCGCTATTATCTCTTTCATCATCTTCACTCCCATGTGCTGACCACCAGGAACTTTTTCTCCCCGGCGGAAAGGTTAAAACGCCCCAGTTCAATCCCTCCGAGCCGCCTTGCCCCGCCGTCGGAAGTCTCCACGAAGATATCGTACACACCCGGCTCAAGCAGCAGGCGCGCTGCGCGGATCTCGGCCGGCAGAGTCTGCCAGCAGCGCAGGTCGGCCCTGTTGGAAAAAATATTATAAAGACTGCTCAATATCCTGAAACCGATCGCGGTATTCTCCCCCCTGGTTCCCTCTATCCTGCGCTCCGCCGCTTTCTCAAGCGCGTATTTTCCTCCGGCGGTAAGAAGCATCTTGGCGATCACCCTGACCTTTCTGTTATCCAGGTTTTGTTCAGCGAGGGCGCAGATATCCTCTACCGGTTCGCTCTCCGCCGCGTAAACCAGTCCGGAAGCGGAGCGCGCGCGCAAGGACGAAGCCTTTACCTGATTCGGCCTGCGCTCGTATGAAGGAAAGGCCAGGCTGAGCACGTAACCGTCCGGTAAAGGCACGGGAACAGCGGTCTCCCTCTTATAAGGAGAACGGCCGTTATAATTGAACAAAACCACTTCCGCTTTCTTCGCCTTTTCAGGCAGTGGAAGAAAGTCATCTCCCTTGAATTTTATGCCTGCCTCCATAGCCTCCCGGCTACCCATCCATTGCGCCGCCGCGAGGAAATTCTGTTTCAGCAGGAGCGGCACGCCGAGCCCGTAATGCGGTTTATAATCCTCTTCGTAGGTCTGCACCGCTTTCGCGTAAGCTATATAAGCGTCGTTTTTGCCGCGTCCGTTCTTTTCCGTCTCGTAAAGCAGGCCGGAAAGCAGGCGCGCGAAGGCGTCCTCCTTGTAAACGTTTTTCTCTCCCTGATTGTAGCGGCTGTTGATCAGGCGCAGCCGCTCGTCAACCTGCCTAACCTCTACCAGCGCCCCGGGAAAATCCCCAAGCATACAGTAGTTGATCGCCTGAAAGACGTTGACCAGTACCCGCTCGAAGTCCTCTCCTCGGTAAGGAGCCAGATAGTCATTGACAAGCCAGGTCGCGGCTTCCTTGCTTAAAGAGACGGGATATAAAGCGTCGTATTCCTGCTTTGCCTGCTCGAAAGCGGCGATACTTCCGCGATAATCCCCGCCGGCGTGCAGGACGTAGCCTTTATCGAGAAGATACAAAAGCTTGTTGCCTCTGCCGTATGCCGCCGGGCCTTTATCAAGCAATTTGCCGGCCCGGGCGTAGTCGCCGGCGGAAAGCGAGTCGCTTATCATGGCGCCCATACGCACGGAAGCGCAGGAGATGTTGAAAAGGAAGGGTAAACAAGCTAACGCGGCCGGGAAGAGCCGCTTTATCGTTTCCATAATCCGGCGGCGGGCGGAGGCTAAAGGCCGAAGGTGCTGCGAGAGACTATCTTCTTTATCTCCTTCTGGCCGATCCAGACTTTCTCGTTTGTGGTCAGATTCACCAACTCAAGGTTGACCTGGTAAAGGACCACGTATTTACCCTTGATCTCGTCTTTAACGGAATTGACCTCTCCCTGCAGCATGAAATCGGCCCCTGTCTCGGCATACTGCGGCTTGGCGGTCTCTTTGGAGGCGTATTGCGCCTGATCAGCCTTTTCCGCGCGCAGTTCCTGACGGCTGACGCTGTCGGAAACGAATTTCACCTTTCCGGAATTCAACAGGCTTCTCTGCAGGTCATTGACGAAAACGCCGGAATTGATGTGCTCCGAGGTGCGGTTGATGATGGTGCCTACGATCACCACCGGCTTCTTCCCTTGCGCGATGTTAAAATCGCTCAGCCAAGGGCGCTGAAGGCAGTCCCCGATCATCTCTTCGGCCGTCATTCGGGAATCGCTGTCGTTCCAGCCGCCGCTCAGGTCCACGGTCTTGGACGTGTCCGTGCGTTTGACCTTTATCGAAGAACAACCGCAGCAGGCGGCAGTCAAAAATACGGCGGAAATCAGTAAAAAGATCAACGAGCGCATGAGTAACCTCCTTTAATATGGCCGGTAAAAAGATACCTGCCGGACGGATAAGCGGCCTTCCTGATCCTCCGGCTGAAAATAGCAGTGTCTATCGGGAATATTATAAACCGCAGGGAAAGGGTGTCAAGCGGAATGACCGATGCCGCTAAGCTCAAAAAAGAGAGTTCTGCCGCTGGTTTTCAACCACTGTTTTCCTTCCGGATAATCAGGCATTATTGACCCGACCTCTTTCCAGAAAAGACGAGAATGGTCCCTGCGCCGCAAGTGGGCCAGTTCGTGCGCCACCACGTAGTCCAGGGCAGACAAAGGCGCCATGACCAGACGCCAGTTAAAACGAAGCCGGCCGTTCCTGCCGCAGGCGCCCCAGCGTCTGAGCGCGCCGCTTAAGGAGAACCCTCCGTGGGACAAACCTGAACGCGCGGAATAATGCTCCAGCCTCTCTGCGATCACCTCCGCCGCCCGGCGTCTGTACCATGAGCCGAACACTCCGGCGGCGTTCCCGCGCAGGAGACCTCCCAGCCTGAATTCTCTCCCGTCGAAAGACAAGCCTTCCAAACTCCCTTCGGGAAACGTTATTTTGTAAACCTCACCCAGATAAGGGACCCCCGAGCTAATTTCCCTGCGGCGCTCTTCCTCACGCATAGCTAAAAAACGCTTACGCGTTATCCATACCATTCTGGAAGACGCCAATCGCTCCGCGGAGTGAATTGAAAAAGCGGAAGGGACACGCATTAAGACCGTTCCGTCCGGACAGACGATCAACGCGCAGGTCTTCCTGCGCCGGCTGCGGATGATCTTTATATCTCTGAAGGTGAAGTCCATCTTCCGCATATTCCTGAGACACGATACTTAATTCGGTTACGGTAACCAACGGAGTCCAACCTGTCTTTCCTCCCGAACGGATAGCTCCAATCTTTCCTCCGAATGGGCGCCTCTAATCTTTCCTCCCCTGGATGGGGAGGATTAAGGAGGGGTGGGTGCGCTGTTAAATACAGCGCACAGACTTCGCCATTGAAGCGTCGGCGAGACTCAAATATGGGCATCGTAACCGTAACCGGGAGTGAACTACTATAAATCACCGCTATGATGCTTGACCACTTTACCTTCTACCATATAAATGATGTCCTCAGCTATGTTCGTGGCGTGGTCGCAGATGCGCTCGAGGTGGCGCGCGATGAGCAGCAGGGGCACGGCCCTGGAAGCGGTGCCGATGTCTTTTGCCATAAAATCATTGATCAGCTCTTCCTGAACGAGGTTACGCAGCCGATCCGCCTCGGAGTCCGAGCACATCACCTGCTTGGCCAGGGAGACGTCGCGCTTCACGAAAGCGTCGATCGCGTCCCGCACCATATTCTGCGCCACCACGGAAAGCTTGGGGATATCTATCAAAGGCTTGAGTATCGGCTTATCTATCAGGTCCTGGGCGCGCTGGGAAATATCCACGGCCAGGTCGGCTATACGTTCCAGTTCCGAATTTATCTTCATCCCGGTGGTAATAAACCGCAGGTCTCCGGCCATCGGCTGGTGTCTGGCTATAAGATCTATGCACTTCTCGTCCACTTCCAGTTCCAGCATATCAATCTTGTCGTCGGTATCAATCACTGCCTGCGCGCGGCCTTTATCGCGGTTCTTCAGCGCCTCGATCGAATTAAAAATGGCTTCCTGGGCCATGGCCGCCATCCTGAGGATTTCTTTGCGCAGATTAGCGAGTTCTTCGTCAAAATGTCTCTCCATCATGACCTCTCTTTCAAACTTGTCGCATCAGGAAATTAGTGTTCTTCAATACCCATCCTGCTGAGCCGCGTCTTTTCGGCGCTCCACTGCTCATTATTCGGCAAGCCTTGGCAGTGCGCCTGCCGAAGCAGCGGTTTGAGTGGAGCCCCTCGGGCTAAAGCCCGCGGCTCCTTCTATTTTCAGGCGAAGCCAATGCTTCGCCGGTACACAGCGTTTATTCGGCTGGTTGCTTATTCCGGCGACCTCCCCGAAGCTTC
>JBAZDY010000022.1:0-19660 GCA_041654215.1 Candidatus Omnitrophota bacterium | reverse complement strand
CAATACCGGACGCCAAATCGAATATCGTGACCCTGGGAGCCGGGATAAAGTTAAAAGAAAACGTCGGCATCGATATTGCCTACGCGGCGATGTTCTACGCTACAAGAAACGTCAAAAACGACGTCGGGTCTTTAAGCGGAGCTGACATAAACGGAAAATATGCAACATTCATAAATATCTGCGTTGTAACGCTGACCTTTAAACTATGATTTAAAACGGTAAATAACTGTTTGCGCTTAAGGCATTCTACTGAAGCCTTTACGCAAGAAAGGGAATTACCGATGATAAGGCCGGACGAAAGCGCGCTAAAAGACAAAAGGACAAATCTCCCCCCGGAAGAAAAAAGAAACCTTCCCCGGATCAAAGCCGTCCTCCCCGCCAGGGTCACTATAAACGGTCCGGCGGACGCTGAAACAAACTGTTTCATCGGGAAAACGGTCGACCTGCACGAAGAAGGCATCCGTCTGTCCCTGGACAGGCCCCTTCCCCTCTCATCTTCCGTCAATATCCTGATCACCCACCCGCGGCGCTATGGCGATCTCCCGGCGGAAGCCTCTCCGATCTGGAACAGGCTCTCCCCTGCTAACCCCGGATTTCAAACCGGACTGCGCGTTTTGAAGATAAAAGACGTTTATCTCGGCGTCCTAAAAAAAATCATTGAGGATTACAAATCACTGGATGAAAGGTTCACGCTGCTGGTTGATAATATCCGCGGGGATCTCCTCGGCATCAAAAGAATGTTCGACGATTTCGACCGGGAAGATAATGAAGAAAACCGGCGGATTGATTTCATCGAAACGAATAAACCCGGTATCTTCGGGCAACTCGACGAGTATTTTAGCCGCATCTGGGATATCATCAAGGATTTCGAAAAAGACAGCTACGCGGTCCACCAGGATTATTATCAGCAACTCCTGGGCGAACTGCTCCTGGATCCCATAGAAACCAACCGCCACGTGTACCGGAAGCCGCTCGGCTACTCCGGGGATTACACGATGATGAATTACATCTACGATTATCACCGCGGAAGATACCTCGGCGGATCCTCATACGAAAAACTCATCAACAATTACACCTGCAATATACCGATCGCCTGCTCCAACATAAAGCGCAAAAACTTCCTGAAGGAAAGTATCATGCGCGCCTTGAAAAGAAAAGACGGCGCCAGGGTATTAAGCGTAGGTTCCGGCCCGGCCCGGGAACTGACTGAACTGTTGAAGGAAAACAAAATCACCGGGCCCTTGATATTCAAATGCCTGGACCCGGAGAGACTTGCCCTCGATGATGTCGCGTCCACGATAAAAAGAATAAGCCCGTTGAAAACGCGGATGTTGTCCATTGAATATATCTGCAGAAACGTTACTTCCCTCATACGGGACAAAGGACTTAAAGAAAGGCTCCGGGGGCAGAATCTGATATATGCCTTCGGGATATTCGATTACCTCAGCGACAGGATAGCCGCGAAGCTTACCGAAGAACTCATCCAGCTGCTGGATGATAAAGGCGTGCTGATTATTTTTAATATCAGCGCGGATGAGGAGACCGGCAGGGCATATTATGAACTGTTGGGTGAATGGAATATGATCCACCGGACTAAAGAACAAATGCTGGCATGGACGGAAGGAATACGCGGCCGGGCGGAAATCAAGTTCGAAGAACTCGCCGGAGGTAGTAACTATCTATGCCTGATCATCGCCAGGGAATGATCGTTCGTTCAGAGGATTTCTTAGAGTTTGCTTGATTTTGACGGGAGATAAAAACGATGAAAAGGACGGTGGAAACAGAGATCGTGATTGTCGGCTCCGGCACGGCGGGGGCTACTTTAGCGAAGGAACTCTCGGCGGCGGGTAAAAAGGTCGTGCTGCTGGAAAAAGGGAAACGGGAAATCAGGCTCGGGAGAATGAGAGACGGCCTGAGGTTTTATGAGAAGCATACTTTCCTCAAGTCTAAAGAAGGCACAATTCTATATGGGACCAGCATGGTCGGCGGGACCTCAGTCGTCGCTTCGGGAAACGCGCTCAGGTGCCAGCAAAAAGAACTCTCCGATCTCGGGATTGACCTGGAAAAAGATTTTCTGGAAGCCGAACAAGAGCTCACAGCGGCTCCTCTGCCGGATAAATGTATCTCACAAGGTGTTATAAAGTTATTGGAAAGCGCCCAGTCTCTAGGGCTTGAGCCTAAACTCATTCCTAAATTCATTGACCCTAATAAATGCAAAGTCTGCGGATACTGTGTTTTAGGATGCAGATATAACGCTAAGTGGTCGGCGGTTCATTATGTTGACCGGGCAGTAAAGAACGGGGTTTTGCTTATGACCGGGACCAGAGCGGAGAAGGTGCTGACAACCAACGGCAGGGCCAACGGCGTAGAGGCAGTCGGCCCCGAAGGGCCGTTAAAAATCCTGGCGGATATCGTTATCCTTTCGGCCGGAGGTATCCATACCCCGATCATCCTGCAAAAATCAGGCGTAGATCAAGCCGGCAAAAAGATGTTCTGCGATCCCTTTATAACTACCTATGGGATCAGCCGGGATACAAACCAGACAAAAGGGATCAATGCTCCGATGTATATCCTAAAACCAGGACGATTTATTGCCTTTCCTTTTATAGATCCCCCGGTACAGTTTACCTTATATAATGGCTGGAAGCCTTTGTTAGGACAATTTCCCCGAATGAAGGCGCTGGGAATGATGATCAAAATAGCCGACGAATCCATTGGTAAAGTAAATGCCGACGGTTCGATCGAAAAACCTATAACTTCGAAGGATAAAGACAAATTCAAAGAAGGCAACAAAATAGTAAGAGAAATACTGATAAAAGCCGGCGCCGATCCTAAATCTGTTTTTACGATCCGGCCCATACGCGGCCCGCATCCCGGAGGGACGGCGGCCATAGGAGAAGTGGTGAATAAAAACCTCGAAACAGAGATAAAAAACCTTTTCGTCTGCGATAACAGCGTGTTTCCCTCTGCGCCGGGACTGCCTCCGATTCTGACGATCATTGCCTTAAGCAAATGGCTTTCGAAGAAATTAATCGCTAACCAGAGAACGATATGAACCCATTCTCCTTTTCCGGTCTATTGGTAATAATATCCAGTTTATTCTTCGGTTTTTTCGTTTTCTTCAGGAATCCGGGGAATAAAGTCAACCGGCTTTGGATGATCTTTTCCACGGCTGTTGCCCTATGGGGACTGGCCGCTTTTAAGATCGGGATGATCCCGCTCGGTGAAGAAAAATCTGCGGTTATGTGGTGGCGCATAACTTATCCGGGAATAACCTTTATTCCGGTTATTTTTTACCATTTTGTCCACGCATGGCTTGAGCTCAAGAAAAACGTATTTCTGGCATTATTCTATCTATGGGGATTTATCTTTTCTGTCATAGAATGGCTCCCTCACCGGGATTTACTTATAAGCGTCAATAATCTAAAACCGGTTTTCTTTTCTTTCTATGTGCTCAAGCCCACCCTGCTGTTGAATCTCTTCGTTTTCTGCTGGTTCTCAATTATTATCTACAGCCATTATGAACTATATAAGGCTTTCAGAACATCCGTAGGATTGAGAAAAAATCAAATTCGGTATTTCTTCCTTGCCATAGCACTGGCATTTTTAGGCGGAGGATTAAGCTTCTCGATGTGTTATGGATTAAATATATACCCATATTTTAATTTTGCCGTCCCTCTTTATCCGGCGATCATGGCCTACGCCATTCTTAGATACCGGCTTATGGATATAAGAATAGTCTTCACCCGCGCCGGTATTTTTCTGGCGGTCTATGCCGTTGTTTTAGGCATCCCGTTCATCATGCTTAAATATACCGGGTCCGGACTGCTTTCGACCAGCTTCGCCGTAGTTTTTGCCACAATAGGACCGCTGATTTACCGTTTTTTGCAGGTCAAAGCGGAATCGGTGATCCTTGCCCAACAGCATCGTTATCAAAAAATACTCCTGCAGACGGCGATCGGCATGGTCACAGAACACAATCTGAAAAAGCTGTCGAAACTGATCGTTTACATCCTGAAGCGAACGATAAAGATAAATTTCGCCGCTATCTTCATCAAAGACAAGAAAAGTGGTTCATACGACCTGAAGGCCATACGCGGAGAATCGGATGCGGGTAAATGCGTCGCAAGCTTCCGCTCCGATGCCCCGTTCGTCACGTATCTTAAGAAAAAAATGGAAAGCTCTTTCCCCGAAGAAACGCCTAAGGAGATAATAAGTTCTGCCGATATAATTTCCCGGGCAAAAGCCATTATCCCGATATCTATCGGAAATGAACTCATCGGATTTGTTTTCCTGGGAGAGAAAATGAACAACCAGCCGTATAGCGACGAGGATCTCAACGTCTTTAGAATACTTTCCCGCCAGGCCGCCCTGGCTGTGGAAAACTGCATATTCTTCGAGGAATCAAAAGAGATGCAGCAGAGGATGTTCTCCGCCGAAAAACTCGCCTCCATAGGAGGCATGGCCGACGGAATCGCCCATCAGATAAAAAACAGGCTCAACCTGTTCTCCCTGGCGGCCGGAGAATTAAAACTCGAAATAAAGGACTTCACGACAAAACATACCGGCCTGCTGAACAATAACCCGGAATTGCATGAAGCATTCAAGTATCTGGACGGAATATCCTCATCCATCATAGACAACGTTAAAAGAACGGACGGCATCATCAAGGGGATCCTCGATTTTGCCAAAGTAGAAAATAAGGAGAACCTGTTTTGCAGTTTCTCTTTTAGGGAGATCGTTGAACTCGCCTCCCGCCTTTTGATGCTTAAGCATGAGGCTGCGTCCCTGCCCATCACTGTAACGATAGAAGGATATGAGAACATCTACGCGTTCAAGGCGCAATTGACCGAGGTTATCTACAACCTGCTCGACAACGCCTACGAAGCAATCCAGGAAAGGAAAACGCACGATACAGTAAGGGAATCCGGGACATTCGTGCCGGAGATAAAAGTTGCTTTGACACATACGCGGGAACTGCATATAATAAAGGTATCCGATAACGGCATCGGGATAAAGGAAGAGGATACACACAAGGTATTCGCTCCTTTCTTTACCACCAAGACCTCATACAAATCGGGTTCCGGGATCGGGGTATATGTAGTAAAAAGAATCATAGAAGAGATACATAGAGGCAGTATCCGGTTCGATTCCACCTACATGCGAGGGACTTCCTTCACTATAGAATTACCGCGGCCGGATGTCCGATAGGTGCAACAAATGAACGTCCTGATAGTGGATGATGAAGTCGAAACAACCGAGCTGTTCAGCAGTTTTCTCAGGCGGCTCGGTTTAACTGTGGAAAAGGCCAACTGCGGACAAGAAGCCCTCATCCTGTTCAACCGCTGCAGGCCGGAATGGGTCTTTCTGGATTTCACGATGTCGGATATGAACGGCCTCGAACTCTTAAGAAAAATGAAACAAATAGATGCCGGCATCAAAGCGATAATGATCAGCGGCAGAGAAGATGATTCGCTAAAGAATGAAGCGCAGTCCCTGGGCGTCAGAGACTATCTTATAAAACCCATAGATCTGGAAAAAATCCGCGGGATAATCAGCAAACACATCCCAGAGCAGCGGCAGGCTGTGAATTAAAGCTCCCCGGGCTGAATATAACCGTTTCACCAACAAACGGAGGCCAAAATCAATCCCACACCGAGAACAAAAAGGAAAATACTCATTGTTGACGATGAAGTAGAATCGCTTGGTTATCTCGGACAAATACTGCTGCGGGAAAATTATGACGTGGTCTATGCCAATAACGGCATTGACGCGATCGCTCTGGCCCAGGAACATCTGCCGGACCTTGTCATCCTGGATATGATAATGCCGGAAGTGGGAGGAAGCGAAGTCGCCTCCGCCTTGCGGGAAATTCCTGCCACAAAAGACATCCCTTTCCTAATTGTAAGCGGCGCTATATTGAGCAAAAACGACGAGCTTAACAATAATATGTCGGAACACAATCAATACGTATTGGCGAAGCCTATAACCCCTTCCGAGATAATCGAACTGGTAAGAAAGATATTCTCCCTCTCCCCGCCGATAAAATAGTGTCAGACGATCTTACTCACAGCGCTGATCAGATCCTCAAGATTGAAAGGTTTGCTTATATAGACATCCGCTCCGATTACCCTCCCGACGATACGGTCTGCATCGGTTGCCTTGCCGGTCAACATGATAACCGGCAATTTACAGAGAGCGGGGTCGCTGCGGATACTTTTACAGACCTCTTCCCCGTTTAACCTGGGAAGCATAATATCCAGGATAACCGCGTCCGGGGCCGCGCTTTTGATTTTTTCCAACGCCTCTTCCCCGTCGAATGCCGTGATGACCTCGTAACCGTTGGCTTCAAGCACGCGCTTAACTATCATCAAAGCTTCGATTTCATCATCAACAGCGAGAATCTTTTTCTTCGCCATTATATTCCCGTCCTGATGCTTACCTGGTTATCATATCTCTGCGCGCGCTTCGCTTCCTCCCCCTCCATCTTGCGCGAGGTTGATTTCACGAGGTTAGGAGCGCGCGGATTGGATTCTTCTAAATGCTTTTGTTACTAATAGTTATAGCGATATGATATCGCTAAACCGGGCTGTGTCAACCTAATAATACAGTAATTATATTGAGTGATAAAAATTCACGGATTCTATTTACGGCATAGAAGCCGGAGTTGAGAACCGTCGAGGGCACCAATCTTATTATTAGGTTCTTTTGGAAAATCTGCCCGGGACAGCCGGTCTCTGATATGCGCGAACGCCTCTCTTACCGCCACCAGTATCCCTCCCAATACTGCCCCGGCGGCGAGCCCTCCGGGGCAGCCCTGCCTTCCGCAGCAAGGACAGGCCGGGAATATAGTGAAAGCCGCCACAATCATCAGCCACCAGCGGAACATCGATGTTCTCAACAACGCCAAAAGTTTCTTCATCTATCACTCCTCTTTTATATGATTATATCCGTTCAAAAAGAAAAGAACAAGCTGGAATTGCGCGATTAACTCCCGGAACGCAGTTGTCCGGCAGCTTTTAAAAGATTCTCAAGGGATTTCTTCGTCTCCGGCCAGTCCCTGGTTTTCAACCCGCAGTCAGGATTAAGCCAGAAATTCTCCTTGGGGATCTTTTTTAACGCCCTCTTCACTATGTCCAGCATCTCTTCCACCGAAGGAACATTTGGGGAATGAACATCCCAAACGCCAAGCCCCACCTGCCTTCGGAAGTCTATCTTCTCAAAAGATTCAATTATGTCTCCTTTACTGCGCGAGGCCTCTATCGAGATTACATCATAGTCCATCAAGTTGATATATTCCATGATCTCCCCGAATTCGGAATAACACATATGAGTATGTATCTGCGTGCGGGGATCGGTATTAGTCGCCAGATTAAACGATCTGACCGCCCAGTCAAAATACCCGGCCCAGTCCCTCTTTTTAATTGGGGCTTTTTCCCTGAAGGCCGGTTCATCCACCTGGACGATCTTGATCCCGGCTTTCTCATAATCGATGATCTCGTCACGTAAACACAAGGCTATCTGATAGGCGGTATCTTTTAAAGGAATATCCTCCCGGCAATAGCTCCAGGCGATGAGCGTGACGGCTCCGGTCAACATCCCTTTGACCGGCTTGTCTGTTTTTAACTGCGCATAACGCACCTCCTCTACCGTCATGGGCCCGGACCTGCTAACGTCTCCGAAAATGACCGGCGGCCTGTAAGCGCGCGTGCCGTACGAAATTACCCACCCCCTGCCGGTCGCCGCTATCCCGTTGAGCCTCTGCGCGAAAAATTCCACCATATCCGTCCGTTCGAACTCCCCGTGGACTAACACATCCAACCCCAGCTTCTCCTGGAAATTCACCAGCTTATCTATCTCTCCATAAAGATACCTCCTGTATTTCTCCTCCGGGAGTTCTCCTTTTAGATAAGACGCCCTTGCCAGCCTTATCTGGGAGGTCTGCGGGAAACTGCCGATGGTAGTGGCGGGAAAAAGAGGCAAGTTCAACAAAGAATCCTGCTTTCCCCTCCTCTCTTCAAGCGCAGTCCCCTTAATAAAATCTCCGGGGCGAAGCGACTTAACCCTTTCGCGAACAGCCTCATCCCTGCCGTAATCCAGCGGCGCGCGGCTTTCCGGCAGTTTTTCTCCCATCCCGAAGTATTCGTCTATCGTCCTTATTTCAAACAGTTTTTCCTCGGCAAACGCGAGGCACTTCTTCAAATTAATATCCATTTGCTTCTCACCGGAAAGAGAAACCGGGAGATGATACAGCGGCGCGGCGTTTGAAACCATTAGCCCCGGCACTGTCCCGGCAAGCGCCCTTGCTTTAACGGACTGCGCGGCGCAGTCGCATCTCCAGACGTTACGCCCATCCACCAACCCGGCAATAAGGGCCTTGTCCGCCGGGAAACCGTTCGCCGATATATAATCGAAGTTCTCCCTGCCCCGGAGCAGATCAAGGCCTATCGCCGCCACCGGCAGGGTTACAAGATCGGCCATAAAATCCACTGAATCGTAATAAGTCATCAGCGTTATCTTGCATCCGGCTCTTCCCAACAGGGAGTATCCCTCTTTTATAAGATCGACTTCGTCACTGCGCAGGTCCATGACGAACGCGGGCTCGTCAAGCTGGAGGCGCTCGTAATCCGCGGCGATATCCCTATATATCCTCGATAGGGATAAGAATACATCGCGAAAATCGGCCTTACCGATACCCTTGGACAACTTCAAAAAGGTGAACGGGCCTATGAATTGCGGGAACCCGCATTTCTTGAATTCCAGAGCGGGATTCTTGAGGTTAGATCTGAAAGATATCACTTGTAACTTACTGAAATCCGGGACCAGATAATGATAATTCGTATTGAACCATTTCGTCATTCCCAGGGCAGCCGGGCCCCGGCAAAGGCCGTAATACTCCTTCAGGTTCTTCGGGTCATAAATACCGCACAACACGGCGGTATCCAGCATAGGGTCATAAAAAGACATCTCTCCGTCCGGAAACAGGTCCACACTGTTTCTATACCTCATGATATTTTCCCGCTGTATCCCGGAAAGTATCTCGCGGACTTCATCTTCGCCGATCTTATTTCTCCAGAAACTTTCGATCGCTTTTTTATATTCCCTGTTGGCGCCGAGCCTGGGGAAACCGTACGCATACGTCCTCATCTTACGACCTCCTTTTGATGATTGCCGTTCCATAAACAAAAAAATCCAACCACTTATTTAAAGAGGTTGGACCAAAGAATACCTGTTTTTAACTATTCCTTAGCACCTCTCTCCCCGGAGGACTTCGAGATCTGACTCGCAAGCCGAAATCAGCTTGCTCACAGTTGCGGGTACAGTATCGGATTTCCACCGAATTCCCTGCTAAATTGTAAGCTACTTATATCACGTATTACTCCGAATTGTCAATACCTTTATGCCGCCTATGCCGCCGCCTTGAACAAGAGAAAACTTTCGGACAAAATAAAGTACGTCCCAGAGGCCGAAAGACACTTGGCTTCTACCATTAACTGGTTTTGAGATACTACCGACTACCAAAGAAGGAAACGTAAACTACAATAGCAAAAGCCGGAACAGCTATGTTATATAGTCCATTCATTGCTTACCTTGCCTCAAACACCGTTATGGTAAATTCAAGGGGTATCCGGCCCATAGTTTCCTGTGTCCGGCGCACGGCTCCGGCCTTAACCCGGCTTGAGTCGAATCCTCCGGAGATGATAAAATCATAGACTGCCCGGGCCCGCTGATCAGCCAATAGTTCAAGCGCGGCATTGTCCTCTTTTCCCCGCTCTATGATCAGACGTTTCATCTCCTGCTGCATAGCAAGTTCATCGATCTTTTTGCCGACAGTGAACTTCTTGGCCAGTTTCCAGAAATCCATAATCCCGAAATGCAGAATATATATGTCTTTAATGATCTCCCAATCGCTGCGGCTGCTTTCCTTCTGCCTGCCGGAGAATTCGGTTGTGTAAGCCTCGGTCCTGATCGCGGTCCAGTCCGTCTTGGGATCATAACTTCCGTTGATCTCCAGGAAAAGTTTAGGCCTCTCTTTTATCACCTGCAGCAGGAGCGTGAGTTTCTCTTTGGTTTTGTCGGTCAACTCCGCCTTGCCGGGCTCAAAAGAGACCGAACTCATCTCCTCGACCCCGCTTTCGACACCCGTCATGGACAACAGCGACAAGAACGGCGAAGTTACCAGCTTCATAAAGAAATTCGTGACGACTTGACCGACAAGATGCCAGTATTCGAATTGAGGATCGCTCATATCGCCTTTGACCGGAAGAGAGATCGAAATGCGGCCTTGCGGGTCCTCAAGAAGAGCTATGGCCAAGCCAAAGGGCAGGTTCAACGCGTCTTTACTCTCCACCTTCTCGCCGAAATCGAAGTTCTGAATGAGCAGCTTATGCCGGGCATTAAGCTTGTTATCCGATATCTTATAATCCATTTTCAGGTCCATTCTGCCGCTTTTTACGCCATGGCCGGCGTATTTCCCCACATAGGGCGTCAATACGGCAAGATGATACCCATCCATTGAAAAGGTCGAATTCAATTCTATGGGCTGAACAAAAGGTTTGAATTCGGCTTCGGCGCTGATCACTCCTTTATCGTCTATCTTGACGGAAAACACCGCGGTTGCGGTATCCTCAGGTTTGCTTGAAATACCGCTTATGGTAAGCGTGAGATCGTTAAGCGTGCTGCTGAATTGCGGGGTTAAGGTCCGGTCGGTGAAAGTCACAGTGCCGCCGGTCAATTTGATACTGTCAATCCTGATATTCGGCAATGCGGGCGCTGAAAGCGCTTTTTCCCGCGTAGCCTGTCTTTCCTGCTTGTTTACAGCCGGCTTCTTTTCTGCCGCCGCGGCATCGCCGGAGGCCGGCAGCAGATCCATCAGGTTTATCTTGTTCCCCGGCAATAGTTCGGCATTGACGACCCACCCAGCCAAGCCGATAGACTCGATCCGGTACTCTCTCTTGCATAATCCCAGGAAGCTAAGGTCAACCCAGAATTTGTCGAAACCTGTCAGAGTGCCTTTTTTGTCCGGGGTAAGGATATTGAACTTGTCCACGCTTAATCGCAGCAAGAAAGGATTCACCCAGACCGAACGCACCCTGACCGGATGAGATAGAATCTTTGAACCCTGGCTTCGGATAAACCATGGAGCTCCCAGCGGAATAACTATGTAGATGACAAAGAAGAAAAAAAGCAGGATACCGATAAGGATTCTAAACGCTATGCGTCCTATCCTTGCAAACGGTATTTTCATTTCGCCCCCCATTGTGCGGATGAACTCTCTCTTTTTTCGTTATATCTCTTTCAAAAGAAGGTTCGCCGGAGAGCCCTCGATCAACTTTTCAAAACTGCGCAAACTCTCCCTGATTTTCTCCAGCTCTTTTGTCTTTGTGACCGGCAGCGCGTCGCCCCCTCGGTTGTCCAGCTTATCCGTGACGTATTTGATAGTAAGCAGCCCGGTATCGACAGCCGGCTGGTAGGCCGGGACGCGCTGTTCATCATCCCTGACCGCCGAAAGGATCCCCACTTCGTTCAATTCAAAGATGATGTCCCGCACTAAACGTATAGGCACGCCCAGCTCGTGCGATATATTCTGCGCGGTAAAAGGTTTGTTTGCTGCGGAGAAATTCTTTGCCACGAGGTTTACCAGCCTTAAACTCAACACCCTCTTGAAGGCATGGCTGGCGTTCAAACAATCCGGCTCGAATTCATAAGTATCAACGTTCTGGTGCGCGAAAGAGATCTCCGCCCCTAAAAGCACAATCCGCCAGCTTAACTGCAGCCATACTAAAAATAAAGGCAAAGCGGCAAAACTGCCGTAAATCGCGTTGTATTGCATCACCCCCACCTGGAAACGCAGGTATATCCACTGGGATACCTGGTAGAGCGTACCGGCGGTTATGCCGCCAAGGACGGCGGAAGAAACGTTGACTTTGGTGTTGGGTATAAAAATATAAATGAAGATAAACAGGAACCAGACCATTATATAAGGCAGCACCCCTATCAACGGGCTGACCGCGCCCAGAAGAGCGACCCTTTCGGTGATCATCTTTGCCTGCGCTGTAATGAAGATAGTCGCGCTGCCGCTGGCGATGAGCAGGATCGGACAGATCAGCATCACCGAGAGATAATCGGTAAACCTGCGGCTGATACTGCGCATGCGCTTTATCCCCCAGATATCGTTGAATGAGCTTTCGATATTGCCCAGCACTTTGATTACCGTCCAGAATAGAAGCGCGACGCCGACTCCGGCGACAAGGCCCCCTTGGGTATTCTCCAGTAGCGTATGCGAAAACGTGATGATATTCGTCATGACCTCGCTCTGCACCGGGAACTTGGCCAACAGCTGTTTCTCCATTATCTTCTCCAGGCCGAAACCTTTCGCGATCCCGAAGGCCATGGCGAATACCGGCACTATCGAAAGCAGGCTGAAGAACGTCAATGCCGAGGCGCGCAAAGAACACTTATCTTCGTTGAAACCGCGCAGGGCCAGCAGGACGATCCGCAGATTACGGATAAAAAAAGACCTTTTGCGCGGCATATCGTTCAGACGTATCCGCCAGATGTCCCTCTGGATAAAATCAATTATCTTCTTTGTCATTTTCTCCTTCCCTCTCTATTCCGGGGACACAATACTTATCTCTAAAGCCGCTCCGCATTATTATGCCCATCTTCATTCAATTATATGGCGTTAAAACATATGAAACAAGGAGAATTATAAGAACCGGCGCTTGAAACGCGGAGTATTGATTTATGCTATGAGGTGAATGCAACTGATGAAATAGAAAAATAGCGGAGAACAAACAAAAAAACCTATTCGGCAAGAAGCTTAAAGGGACAGCCACAGAAGTGGCTGTCCCCTTAACCCCGCGGCGTTCTAACGGACGCCCGAATAATTATTCTGCTTTCCGGCCTACCAGGCGATATGCTACGGCGCCGATTAAAGCTCCGGCTATCGGAGCCACCCAGAATAACCAAAGTTGCGCGATCGCCCAATCTCCGACAAACAACGCTACTCCGGTACTGCGCGCCGGGTTTACCGATGTATTGGTAACAGGTATGCTGATCAAATGAATCAAAGTCAAACACAGACCGATGGCGATCGGAGCAAAACCCTGCGGCGCCTTTTTATCCGTAGCGCCCATAATGACGAACAAGAAAGCCATGGTCATAACTATTTCCGTAACCAATGCCGCCAGCAATGAATACCCGCCCGGAGAATGCGCTCCATATCCATTAGAAGCAAAACCGGAAGCGAGACTAAAACCGGCTTTTCCGGTAGCGATAACATAAAGAACGCCTCCGGCGACAATACCGCCAAGAACCTGGGCAATAATGTAAGGTATCAGCTTTTTTGCCGGAAAACGGCCGCCGGCCCATAATCCGATGGAAACAGCCGGATTGAGATGGCAACCCGAGATATGCCCGATGGCATATGCCATGGTTAATACTGTTAGGCCGAACGCCAGCGAAACACCAAGCAGCCCGATACCTAAACCCGGGAATGCCGCGGCAAGAACCGCGCTCCCACAGCCTCCTAAAACCAGCCAAAATGTCCCGAAGAACTCTGCACAACACGCTTTCATTGTTCCCTCCTTCTTACTCGTATTTTTTCAGATACTTGATAATAGAGTCGGCCGCCTTTTTGGCCATGCCCATCGCTTCGATCACCGTGCCTTCTCCCCCCACAATGTCTCCGCCGGCAAAAACCCTTTGGATGGAAGTCTCCATAGTTTCCGGATTCACCACTACATCGCCGTATTTATCCGTTTTTAGTTCGGGCGTTACGCCGGTAAGTATTTTATTGGCGCCTAATCCGATGGCGATTACCGCCTGATCGCAATCAAGCTCAAAAGCGCTATTCGGGATGACCATGGGCCTGCGCCTGCCGCTATTGTCCGGCTCGCCCAGCCGGCAGCGGCTGGCGCGCATCTTCTTAACAAACCCTGTATCGTCGCCGATGAATTCTTCCGGCTTGACGAGCAGCTCAAATTTTAACCCCTCCTCTTTCGCGTGCTCTATCTCAAGCCTGCGAGCCGGCATCTCCACTTCCGAGCGCCTGTAAACGATAGTGGTATCCGGTTCGATACCCTGCATATGCTGCAGCCGCAGGGCAACACGCGCCGCGTCCATAGCGGTATTGCCGCCCCCGACCACCACAATATGCTTGCCGACATTTACCGGGGTGTGCGCCTCTGGAAATTCCTGCGCGCCCATAAGATTGACCCTGGTTAAGAATTCATTCGCCGAATAGACGTTGCAGAGATTCTCCCCCGCGATACCCAAGAACGCGGGGATGCCGGCGCCCAGCCCCAGGAATACGGCGCAATAACCTTCGCTAAAAAGCTCATTGATGCTCTTCGCGTTGCCGATAATCGTATTTGTCCTGAATTCAACGTCGAGCCTTTTCAACGAATCGATCTCGAAATCAAGCACGTTCCTGGGAAGCCTGAAGGGAGGGATACCGTAACGCAAGACCCCTCCGGTCTTATGCAGCCCTTCGAATATAATCACCTTGATGCCGCGCCGCGCCAGCTCTCCGGCGCAGCACAATCCCGCCGGGCCAGACCCAACAACAGCCACTTTTTTCCGGGAAAATTTTTCGTCTTTTACCGCCTCTACGGCCAGCTTCTCTGCCGCGCCGTAATCGCCGATAAATCTCTCCAGGAAATTAATACCGATAGACTGGCTCGAGGCGAAGGGTTCTCCTTTTTTCGTAAAAACGCAGGCTTTACGGCACTGATATTCAGCCGGACAGACCCTTCCGCAGATCGAAGGGAAATTATTCTTCTGCCGGATAGTAGCATACGCGCCCCGATAATCTTTTTTGGCTACCTGGCCGATGAATGTCTTGATATCAACTCCAACAGGGCAGCCGGAAATACATTTTGCGTCCTTGCATTGCATACAGCGCGCTGCCTCTTGCAAGGCCTCTTCCTCGGAAAACCCCTCGACGACCTCCTGAAAACCCTTGACCCTGGAAACGCTGTCCCTTTCTTTGATTTTAACCGGTTCTTTCTTCATTACCGGCCTACTCCCTGTTCTTTAAGCCGACAGATATGTTTTTCGTGCGTAGTATAAATACTGTTGCGGTTTGATAACTCCTGCCAATCAACGAGGGCGGCATCGAATTCCGGGCCGTCAACACAGCTAAACTTCGTCTCTTTACCTACCGTTACCCTGCAGCAACCGCACATACCGGTGCCGTCAACCATGATTGCGTTAAGCGAAACAAGCGCGCGGACCCCGGCAGTTTTAGCCACCCCGGAGACGGCGCGCATCATCGGCACCGGCCCGACCGCGTACACTAAATCATAGCGCGCCGTATCAAGCAGCGCCTTGAGCGCCTCAGTGACAAATCCTTTACGGCCATAAGAGCCGTCGTCGGTCATCACGATACATTCATCGCAAGTTTCTTTTAGCTGCTGTTCGAGTATCAATAACTCCCTGGTGCGCGCGCCGATAATCGCAGTTACCTTATTGCCCGCTATTTTAAGCGCCCTGGCAACCGGATAAATCTCCGCGATGCCCACGCCCCCGCCTATAAGTATTACTTGTCCGTATTTCTCTATATGCGTGGGATGTCCCAGGGGACCGACAATAGAATAAAGCGAATCCTGGGGTTCCATCCGGCCCAGCAACTTTGTGGTCAACCCTATTTCCTGAAGAATAAGCGTTATCGTGCCTTTTTGAGGATCGGTCTCTACAACAGTAAGCGGGATTCTTTCTCCCTCTTCCTTGACCATAAGCATCGCGAATTGGCCTGCCCTGGCTTTGGCGGCGATATCCGAAGCGTGAATGATGAGTTTTACTACCCGCGTTCCCTGGCAATCCGCAAGAATTTCTTTAGTAATTATCTTCATAATTATCCTTGAGTGAGAAAGTTGATATACTTCCTTGCCGTGCCTATTTTTTAGGCACTTTCGGTATAAAAAAAGAGGCCTTTTAGAATAGACCCGGATTTCTTTATCGCATATTACTCATTAATTACCGGTAACTTAAGAAATAATAAAGCTCCCTGGGCTGATCCTTCGAAGGGTTTCAGTAGTGAGCCTGTCGAACTGCTCAGGACATGCGCCCGGGTTTTCTTTCTCGATTAACCCCGAGTCGTAAAATACCGGAAAAATTCCTTCGGCATTTTCACACAAGTGAACACTTTCACACGAGTGAACACCTGCCTCTCCTTTAAGGCAGGGTGCTATTCCGATTAGCCAAGGTATAGCACAGAGGTGTATACTTGGTATTCCGATTAGCCAAGGTATAACACAGAGGTGTATACTTAGTCCTCAGCTCGGCTAAAGTGAATCCAGCTTGAAAACGAGGATTTCTACTGCTTGATTAATCTACCGCTATTTAAATTATTTGTCAATAATAACACATTTTGATGTTGGGCAACTTCAAAAATAAACATTCGGGAACGCTAAAGTGGACATAAGGCATACTTGTCATACAACCTTAACAGGGAAACTGATATTGCCGGGGTTTCATATGGGAAACAATTCTAAATTTTTCTCTTTCCCCGGAAACTCCTCCGGGCTAAAGCGCTCTCCTTAAACACTTTCCTGTCCACAAGCCTTCCGCGTCCTTTTAAACTTCTCGGTAAACTTGATGATATTGTTCATCATAGCCACTGTCTCAGCCGGATACCGGCCTGTGGCGGTTTCAGCGGAAAGCATCACAAAATCCGTCCCGTCCAATACCGCGTTGGCCACATCCGTCGCCTCCGCGCGCGTAGGGCGGAGATTCTCAGTCATGCTCTCAAGCATCTGCGTGGCAGTAATGACAAATTTACCCGCGCGGTTGCATTTTTCGATGATTATCTTCTGCATGACGGGGATTTCGTATATCGGTAACGACACCCCCATGTCCCCCCGCGCTATCATAATGCCGTCGGAAACCTTGATTATCTCGTCGATATTCTTTATGCCTTCCCGGCACTCTATCTTAGCGATGATCCGGCACCGCGAATCAGGAGCAAGTATTTTTCTCACCTCCAGTATATCCTTGCCGGCGCGCACGAATGACTGCGCTATATATTCAATGCCATTTTTTTCGCAGAAAATTATATCCTCCGTATCCTTCCGGCTGATATGGCTTTGGCTATCGGAAGCCAAACCACTGCCTTCCGGCTTGCCGCCGAACTCAAGCCTTGCCTGCGGGATATTTACCCCTTTATGCGCTTTCAGCAATCCGCCGACGATTACTTTTGTCTTCAGGCTGTTTCTCGTCCTGCCGATGACCTCTAAGCATATATTCCCGTCGTCTATGAAAATGGAATACCCGTTTTTTATGGCCTTCAACGGGCCCTGATAATCAAAAGATACCTTCTCTGAAGTCCCTTCTATTTTTTGCCGGGTAAGCCAGAATATTTTTCGTTTCTTAAGCTCTAACGGCGCCGGAAGTTCGCCTATCCTTACGCGATGCCCCTGCAGGTCCCCGAGAAGTTTTATGCGCCTGCGGTATTGGGAATTCAGGGACCGGACGAGGTTTATCTTATGAAGTAGTTCCTGCGGCTTGCCGTGGGAAAAATTCAGGCGCCCCACGTCCATCCCCGCAAGCATCATCTTTCTGAGTATTGTCCGGTTCGAGGAATTCGGCCCGAGCGTACAGATTATCTTGGTTTTAACCATAGCATCCTTCCTCTATCCACCAGCGCAAAAGATGCTTCACCGTTAAGGATAGACGATAGCTTTTGTAAAGGAAACAGGGGACTTCCATATCCATATCGGCAACATCTATTTTACCTATATCCTCCTGGGTCTGGGAATTGGCAGAAACAGGTAAAATTAATGAGGCAATGGAACAAAAAACAAAGACAAATTTCCAATATGTCATTGCAGATTTTCTAATCCCCTAGCCCATTCATCCCCGGGTTTTACAGATTGGGTCAAATCAATCTGTTAAGGGAAATCCGTTCTTTGAGAATATAGTATAAACAGCAGCGTCTATCCATGGTAAAATATCACTACAAAGGAGGATTTTTACCATGTCATATATAAAAGGTAACCGTAATCAGATAACACTTTTACCGCAAGCCGTAGAAGACTACATCGCTAAGAACGATCCAGTGCGCGCCTATGACGCCTTTGTTGAAGCGATTGATTGCAATGGTTTAGGGCTGGTGATAGAGGAAAACCAGCCTGGGGCTAATACGTATTGGCCCAAAGCGATGTTAAAACTTCTTATCTACGGTTACGTCTATGGGATACGTAGTTCGCGAAAATTAGAAAGAGCGTGTTATCACAATCTATCGTTTATATGGCTGACGGAAGATATAAAGCCTGATTACCGGACTATCGCCAGATTTCGAATTGCCAATAAAGATATTATAAAGAACATATTAGGGCAATGCGCGCGAATGTGTTTAAAACTTGGTTTGATAGAAGGCAACACCTTATTTATAGACGGCACTAAAATTAAAGCCAATGCTTCTTTGAAGAATACCTGGACAAAAGAACGGCTGCAAAAATGCGAAGCAGCAATAGAAGACAATATAAAGCGCATCTTAACGGAATGCGAAGCAACCGACGCCGCCGAGGCGGACACGGGATCTTTAATAAAACTCAAGAAAGAACTGGCTGATCAAGAAACCTTGAGAGCTGAAATGGCCGAAATTGCCAAAGAGCTGAAAGAATCCGGTGAACAAAGACTCAATATCACCGATCCGGGAAGCTTCATATCTAAATCCGACCGGGGCGTAAAGATGTATCATAATGCACAGACTACGGTTGACGAAAAACACGGGCTTATCGTTAACACTGATGTGGTTAATCAAAGCGTTGACGCAAATCAGTTAAGCATTCAGACTAAACAGGCTCAAGACATTCTCGATAAAAAACCTAAGAATATCTGCGCCGACAACGGCTATTACAGCATTGATGATATTGAAGAAATAGATACTAAAATCAATGTTATCGTGCCTTCTTGCGGACAGCTTGTAAAAGAGCGTAGGCCGGATCAAATAAAGCCGTTTTCCAAAGATATATTTACATACGATCAAGAACGTGATTGTTACATCTGCCCAGAGAACAAAGAGCTGCGGCATACGGATTTAACGATTCCGGACAGGCCGAACGCGATCATATATCAGGCTAACGGGTGCGATTGTAAAAACTGTAAGCATTTCAATACATGTACTACTTCAGTCAATGGCCGTAAAATTATACGGCAGAAAAATGAAGCATTAATGCACCAACTCGCTCAAATATATGACAGCGATGCCGGCCAACAGATATATAAATTGCGAAAAGAAAAGATCGAGTTGCCATTTGCCCATTTTAAGCACAATATGAACATACGCCAGTTGTTATTACGCGGGATAGATAAAGCGGGTATAGAGTTAAACCTGTGTGCTATTGGGTATAACCTGGTTCGTATGATAAGCTTATTGGGCGTGAGCGGATTTAAAGAGACGTTTCTTACCGCTTAAAACCCGGTATTTTACGTTCTAAAACAGCTTATAGTTTATATGGCTATACTTTTCAAAGAGCAAATATTAATATGACCCGGCTTGTTTAACCCGGGGATGAATGGGGGTAGGCTTCGGGGAGGTCGCCGGAATAAGCAACCAGCCGAATAAACGCTGTGTACCGGCGAAGCATTGGCTTCGCCGGAAAATAGAAGGAGCCGCGGGCTTTAGCCCGAGGGGCTCCACTCAAACCGCAGA
>JBAZDY010000021.1:0-20229 GCA_041654215.1 Candidatus Omnitrophota bacterium | reverse complement strand
ACGTTTCCGCTTCCATAGGTCCGGACGCGCAGTATTTTCATGCCGGCCTGACTTCTTCCGACCTGCTGGACACTACTCTCGGGGTGCAGTTGAAATCGGCTTCCGCGATATTGTTGCGCGACCTGGAAAGACTCTTATCTTCCATAAAGCGCCTGGCGCTGCGTCACAAGCGCACGGTTTGCATCGGCCGCACGCACGGCGTGCACGCCGAACCTTTGACTTTCGGGTTGAAGCTGGCGGTTTGGTATGAAGAGACATTGCGCAATATCGAACGTCTGAAAACGTCCGCCGCAGAGGCGGCGCGGGGCAAATTATCCGGCGCCGTGGGGACTTACTCAAACATAGACCCGGCAGTTGAGTTGTTCGTCTGCCGCAGGCTGGGGCTGAAGCCGGCTTCCATCTCTACGCAGATAATCCAGAGGGACGTTTACGCCGCTTATCTTTGCGTTCTGGCTTTGATCGGCGGCAGCCTGGAGAAGTTCGCCATGGAGATCAGGCATCTGCAGAGGACGGAAGTGCTGGAGGCGGAAGAGCCTTTCGGCAAAGGGCAAAAGGGATCTTCCGCAATGCCGCATAAACGCAACCCGGTCATCTGCGAGCGTATCTGCGGGCTGAGCAGGCTTCTGCGCGGCAACGCCCAGGTCGCCATGGAGAATATCGCTTTATGGCATGAACGCGATATCAGTCATTCATCCAATGAAAGGGTGATCATACCGGATTCGACGATCGTCCTGGATTATATGCTTCATAAATTCATTTCGGTGGTCGAAGGTATGAAGGTTTCTCCGGGAAGGATGAGGGAAAATCTGGAGAGGACCGGCGGGCTCATTTTTTCGCAAAGAGTCCTGCTGGAGCTGATGGAAAAAGGGCTGCCCCGGCCGAAGGCTTACGATATGGTGCAAAGGTGCGCAATGCTGACCTGGAAAGGGGGATGCGCTTTTCTGGATAATCTTCTGGCCGACCGGGAGGTGGCGTCGTATCTTTCCGGTAAAGAACTCAAACGTATCTTTGACCTGGATTATTATTTGCGCAACGTCGGCAGAATATTCAAACGCACGGTAGAAAAAAAGAGGCAGTGATTCCTGCCCATAGAGGCCGGGTCCATTTTATATAAATAGAGCAGCCGCGAAGTCTTGCCAGCCGTAATATCGCGCGGATAAAATAACTCCTTAAAATGATTTACCGCATTGAAGTTCTGGACAAACCGGGATTGTTCGACGCCGTAGGGGAAGGAATAGCCAGGGATATTTCCGACCTCGGGATCAGTGGCGTATCGGAAGTGCGTTATACGCAGGTATATCTTATTGAAGGTGAGGTTACCCGCGCGGACGCCGGGCGGATCTGCCGGGAACTGCTCGCAGATCCGATTTCGCAGGACTATCTGCTTTGTGACGCGGCTTTTTGCGAACCGGAACAGCCCGCCGGAGGTTTCAGCGTGGAGGTCGCCTATAACCCGGGGGTAATGGATCCCGTGGAAGAGTCTGTGAAGAAAGGCATCCTTGATCTGGGTATCAAAGGCGCGGCCTCCGTAAAGACCGCGAGAAAATACCGCATAAATGGCAATATCTCCGCTTCCCAGGCCGATTCCATCGCTGAAAAATTGCTTTATAACAAACTCATCCAGCATATCGTCAGGCGCGGCGCGCCTTCTTCTCATCCGCCGTCTGAATACAACTTCCATCTTTCACGTGTCAGAATAATCGGAGCTTCAGGCGCCGAACTGCGCAGGCTCAGTTCTCAGGGCCAGCTTTTTCTTAACCTGGACGAGATGCGCACGATAAAAGCGTATTTCTCCGGTATCGGCCGCGATCCCACCGACTGCGAACTGGAGACGATAGCCCAGACCTGGTCCGAACACTGCGCGCACAAAACCTTCCGCGGCAGGATAAAGTATTCCGAGTCGCTGCCGCCTTCTTATAAAGGCAGGATCGGCAGCCGTATGATAAAAGGCCTGCTTAAATCCACTATAATAAAAGTGACCCGCGAGCTGCGCAAACCCTGGTGCGTCTCGGTGTTTGAGGATAATTCCGGCATAATAAAGTTCGAGGGCAGGAACAACATTTGTTTCAAGGTGGAAACGCACAATCATCCTTCGGCGCTGGAGCCTTTCGGCGGCGCCAATACCGGTATAGGCGGAGTTATCCGCGATTGTCTCGGCACCGGTCTGGGGGCAAAGCCGGTTTTTAACACTGATGTTTTTTGTTTCGGGCTCCCCGATTATTCTTTTAAAGATCTTCCGGCCGGGATCCTGCATCCTAAGCGTGTAATGAAAGGCGTGGTTTCCGGAGTCAGGGATTACGGCAATAAAATGGGGATCCCTACGGTCAATGGCGCGGTGCTTTTCGACGAGGGATTCACCTGCAATCCGCTGGTTTATTGCGGCACGGCCGGTATCATCCCGCAGGATAAATGTTTCAAGAAAGCAGGGAAAGGTGACCTTATAGTGGTAGCCGGCGGCAGGACCGGCAGGGACGGGATACACGGCGCCACATTCTCTTCCGGGGAGTTGACCGAAGAATCCGAGACTGTATCAAGCGGCGCCGTGCAGATCGGTAATCCCATAGAGGAGAAGAAGCTTGTGGATACGCTGATGCGGGCGCGCGACCGCGGGCTTTACAGTTCAGTTACCGACTGCGGCGCAGGCGGACTATCCAGTGCCGTGGGTGAGATGGGAGCCGAACTGGGGGCGAAGGTCGAGCTGGACAAAGTCCCTTTGAAATACAGCGGGCTTTCCTACAGCGAGATCTGGATATCGGAGTCGCAGGAGCGCATGGTGCTGGCTGTGGACGGGAGAAAGGCGGATGAGTTGATCGCGCTTTTCGCCGCGGAGAACGTCGAGGCCGCGGTCATCGGAGAATTCACCGGCAGAGGCAGGCTGGAGCTTTTTTACCGCGGTAACCTTGTAGCCGATCTCGATATGAAATTCATGCATGACGGCAGGCCGGACATAGAAAAGAAGGCCGTATTTAAACTGCCGGCGCATAAAGAAACGGGGAAGCCGTGTCCGTCCGATCTGGGCCCGGCTTTGAAAAAGATACTTTCTTCCTATGATGTTTGCTCCAAAGAGTGGATCATCAGGCAGTATGATCACGAGGTGCAGGGCGGTTCGGCGGGGAAACCCTTGACTGGGGTCGCCTGCGACGGCCCGGCGGACGCCGCAGTGGTCAGGCCGCTGATGTCCTCGCGCAAGGCGGTGATAGTCTCAAACGGGATAAATTTCCGTTTCGGCAGGATAGACCCGTACTGGATGGCCGCTTCCTGCATAGACGAAGCCCTGCGCCAGGTCGTAGCCTGCGGCGGCCCCGTGGGCCGCACCGCTTTGCTGGACAATTTCTGCTGGGGCAACCCGGACAAGCCGGACAGGCTGGGTGGACTGGTGAGAGCTTCTTACGGCTGTTATTACGCCGCCAAAGCTTACGGCTTGCCTTTCATTTCAGGCAAGGACAGCCTTTACAACGAATACATGTACTCTGGCAAATCCAGGGCCATACCGGGCACTTTGCTGATCTCGGCGGTCAGCGTGCTGGATGATGTCTCAAAAACCGTTTCCATGTACGCCAGGGAAGCCGGAGACCTCATATACGTCGTGGGTTTGACCAGGGATGAGATGGGCGGATCGCTTTATTATGAACAGAGCGGATTGACAGGATCCAGCGTGCCCATGATCTATCCCGCGCAGGCCATGAAGATATTTTCGGCGTTGAACCGGCTCGCCGCAGCCGGGGCGCTGCGTTCAGTGCATGATTGTTCCGAAGGCGGACTGGGAGTGTCCGCCGCCGAGATGGCATTTTCCGGCGGGCTGGGGATGGAAATATCCCTGGCCGATGCCGTTTATAAATGCGCGGATAAGAAACGCCGCAGGAACGACTTTATTCTTTTTTCCGAATCGAATTCCCGTTTTATCGTGGAGATTTCCCCGGAGAAAAAGCGCGTGTTCGAAAGAGAACTTAAAGGGTTGTCTTTTTCTCTTATCGGCACGCTGGAGGAACACGGACAGCTTATCGTCCGCGGGCTGGACGGAAGAGTTTGCCTGCGTGAGGACATCGCCGGGCTCAAAGAAGCCTGGCAGAAACCGTTGAGGTGGTAGAATGGCGAGAAACATCGACGACAATTTTGTGAAGGAAGATCCCTGGCGCGTGTTCCGTATAATGTCGGAGTTCGTCGAGGGGTTCGAGATATTAAGCTCTCTTAAGAAAGCCGTGTCCATTTTCGGCTCCAGCCGGACCAGATCCCAGGACAAGTATTATAAACTGGCGGAAGAGACTGCTTATCTGCTTGCTAAGTCGGGATTCGCGGTAATCACCGGCAGCGGCGGCGGCATAATGGAGGCCGCCAACAAAGGGGCGCGCAGGGCTAAAGGTAAATCAATCGGCCTGAACATCCAGATACCTTCTGAGCAGAAGGCAAACCGTTACGTCGACACCTTACTGGAGTTCCATTATTTTTTCGTGCGAAAGGTTATGTTCGTCAAATACGCCAGCGCTTTCGTGATCATGCCGGGCGGGTACGGAACAATGGATGAATTCTTCGAAGCCGTGACCCTGATTCAGACCGGACGCATCCCCAGATTTCCGGTGGTGCTTTTCGGGCGCGCCTACTGGCAGGGTATGCTGGACTGGCTCAAGGAGACGGTGGTGGCGAAAGGGAACGTGGACAAAAGCGAACTGGAGATATTCAAGGTCGCGGATACGCCCGCCCAGGCGGTGCGCGTCATCCGGGAGTTTTACCGCCGCGGAAGAAGAGCGCGGCTGCGTTCCGTTAACGGGATATAGGAACGGGAAACCTGTATGAAGAAACCGAGAGTATGTATATTGAGGACCGCCGGCACGAATTGCGACGCGGAGACAGCTTTCGCATTCGGGCTCGCCGGGGCGCAGGCGGAGCTTGTGCACGTCAATGTCCTCGCGGCGGGCGGGCGCAAGCTGGATGATTATCACATCCTGGCCCTGCCCGGAGGTTTTTCTTACGGAGACGACATAGCCGCCGGAAAAGTCCTGGCCAATGAACTGCGCTGTAAGCTTCGCGACAGCGTGGAGAGGTTTATCTCCGCCGGGAAGCTGGTCATCGGCATCTGTAACGGTTTTCAGATACTGGTGAAAAGCGGCCTGCTGCCGGGGAACGCGCAGTGGAAGCAGGAAGCCAGCCTGGTGATCAATGATTCAAGCAAGTTCGAGGCGCGCTGGGTTCATCTGCGGATCCCCGAGTCGGTTTGTGTCTGGACCGAAGGCATAGGGAGAGTGATCTATCTGCCGGTGGCCCACGGGGAGGGGAAGTTCATGGCGGCCGACACGGCATCTTTGCGCTGCATACTTGATAAAAGACAGGCGGCGGTCACTTATTGCAATGAAGACGGTTCGGCGGCGGTGTATCCCGCCAACCCTAACGGTTCGCAGGCTGACATCGCCGGAATCTGCGACGCCACCGGCAGGATATTCGGATTGATGCCCCATCCGGAGCGGAACGTGCAATCGTCTCAGCATCCGCTCGGCGGCAGCGGACGCAAGTCCTCGGAGCCGGACGGCATATTAATCTTCAAGAACGGAGTACGCTATGCGCGGAAATTGCTTTGACGATTCACCGAAAGAGTTCTGTGGTCTGTTCGGTATTTTCGGGCATAAACAGGCGCCTTGGCTGACTTATATGGGGCTCTACGCCTTGCAGCATCGGGGCCAGGAGTCATGCGGCATAGTGACCGCGTCCGACGGCCGTCTCTCTGTGCACAAAGGAATGGGATTGGTGAGCGACGTCTTTACCCCCGATGTGTTCCATAAATTGAAAGGAAACTGCGCGGTGGGGCACGTGCGTTATTCCACCACCGGTTCCAGCGTGTTGAAGAACGCTCAGCCGTTGCTCATAGATTACGCCAAAGGCACGGTCTGCATCGCCCATAACGGCAACCTGGTGAACTCGCTCGAACTGCGCAGATACCTGGAAAGGCGCGGTTCCATATTCCAGACCACTACGGATTCCGAGATCATTATCCAGCTTATGGCGCGGGCGCAGAGCGGTGATTTCATCGAGAGCCTGGTTTACGCCCTGCGCAGGATAAAAGGGGCGTATTCGTTGTTGCTGATGAACAATGATTCCCTGGTCGGAGTGCGTGATCCGCTCGGTTTCAGGCCGTTGTCCCTCGGGAAAGCCGGCGGCGCCTGGTGCCTGGCTTCTGAGACCTGCGCTTTCGATCTTATCGGAGCGAGGTTCGTGCGCGAACTCGAACCGGGGGAGATAGCCATAATCGATAAAAACGGCTTCCGTTCGGTGCGGCCTTCGCATTTGCATCATACTAAGAAATACGCTTTCTGCACTTTTGAGCATGTTTATTTCTCCAGGCCGGATTCCACGGTTTTTTCCGATAATGTGCACCTGGTAAGGAGAAAGCTCGGCGAGCGCCTCGCCGCGGAATACCCGATCAAGGCCGACTTGGTGATCCCGGTCCCGGATTCAGGGTTCTCGGCCGCTATGGGATATGCCTCCGCTTCCGGCATACCGCTTGAGATGGGGATAATCAGGAATCATTACGTCGGCAGGACGTTCATACAGCCGGCGCAGGACTCCAGGGAGATGGGAGTAAAGGTGAAATTCAACCTGCTCAAGACTGTTCTGCGCGGCAAGAAGGTTGTCATAGTCGACGATTCCATCGTCAGGGGAACCACTTCCCGCATCCGCGTGCGCAACCTGCGCCAGGCCGGAGTCAAGGAGGTGCATATGATGATATCCTGTCCTCCGCACAAATTTCCCTGTTTCTACGGCATAGATTTCAACCGCCCCAGCGAACTGATAGCCAATAAATATCAGTCGCTGGACCAGGTGCGTAAATACCTTGAAGTGGATACTCTCGGTTATTTGAGCCTCTCCGGCATGCTGGGGTGCTTGAGGAATCCTCCGGGTTATTACTGCACCGCCTGTTGGAGCGGCAAGTATCCTTTACCGGTGGAAAAGATGGCCGGTAAATTAGCCATCGAAAGGCACTGCTGCGGGCAGGGCGGCGTTTAATCCCCGGCTTGAAGTCCGGAGAGATTCATTAAGGAGAGAACCGGTTTATGAAAAAAGTTACTTATAAGCAGGCAGGCGTGGATATAGACAAGGCGTCGGTTTTCAAGGGGAAGATAAAAACGCTGGTGAGGCGTTCTTTCCGGCCGGAGGTCATCGCCGACATCGGCGGTTTCGGCAGTCTTTTCCGCATCGGCAAGGATAAATTCCGCGAACCGGTGCTGGTTTCTTCAGCCGACGGCGTGGGCACGAAATTGAAGATCGCCGTGCTTGCCGGCAGGCACGCCACAGTGGGCATTGATCTGGTGGCGATGAACGTCAACGATATTCTTTGCACCGGCGCCGAGCCGTTGTTCTTTCTTGATTACATCGCCTACAGCAGCCTGGAGCCGGAGACGCTTTACGATATAGTGAAAGGCATCAACGATGGATGCATACAATCCGGTTGTTCCTTGATCGGAGGCGAGACCGCGCAGATGCCCGGTATATACCGCTGCGGAGAGTATGACCTGGCAGGTTTCTGCGTAGGGGTGGCAGAAAGGGACAAGCTGATCGACGGCAACTCGATCAAAGCGGGCGATGCGGTCATCGGTCTGGAGTCGAGCGGCCTCCATTCCAACGGTTACTCTCTGGTGCGCAAGGTGCTTTCTCTTCAGGAGCAGAAGAGAATGCACGCGGAACTTCTGAAACCCACGCGTATCTACGTCAAGCCGATGCTGGCTTTGTTGAACGACGCTTCATTCAATCCCAGGGCCAAGAACGCCGGTATGCCGGTCCATGGCATCGCCAATATCACCGGCGGCGCCTTTTACGACAAGATCGCCAGGATACTTCCCTCCGGTCTTGACGCCAGGATCAACAGGAATTCCTGGGCGGTGCCCAAGATATTCAAGCTCATTCAGAACAAGGGCAATGTGGAAGACGGCGAGATATTCCGCACGCTCAATATGGGCGTGGGCATGGTAATTATAGCAGAACCCGCGGCTTGCGGGGACATCTGCGCGTTCCTCTTCGAGCAGGGGATCAAGAACTGGAAGATAGGTGAGATCGTCACCGGCGGTAGGAAGGTTTCGGTTGTATAGCCCAGTAGTGCAGTTCCGGCATAAAAAAAGGAGGAATTCAAATGAATAACGTTTATCTGGCCATAGCCGCGGGGGTTTTTATTTTCTTGTCCGGTATTCGCATCATCCGTCCAACGCACCGCGGGCTGATAGAGCGTCTGGGCAAATATTCCCGCTTCGCCGAGTCCGGCTTCCACTGGATCATACCGGTCATAGAGAACATGTACCTGGTGAACGTTACCGAGCAGATGGTTGACGCAGCTCCCCAGGAGATCATCACTTTCGATAATCTGAACGCGCGGGTGGACGCGCAGGTGTATTTCAAGGTCAAGTCCGACGAGCAGAGCGTCAAGAGTTCGCTTTACAATGTCAACAACTACCAATACCAGATAGTCAATCTGGCCAGGACCACCCTTCGCAACATCATCGGCACGCTTACTTTGAAGTCGGCCAACAGCGAGCGCGGCAAGATAAACGACGAGTTGCACAGTACTTTGATGACCGAGACCGCCAATTGGGGGATAGAGATAGTCAGGACCGAATTGAAAGAGATCGACCCGCCCAAGGACGTGCAGGAGACGATGAACAAAGTGGTCAAGGCGGAGAACGAGAAGATCGCCGCCGTCGACTACGCCACCGCCGCCGAGACCGTCGCCGACGGCGAGAAGAGGGCGCAGATAAAAAAGGCTGAAGGCATCAAGCAGTCCAGAATACTTGAGGCGCAGGGAGAGGCGGAGGCGATCATGTTGGTCAACGAGGCCGCGGAGAAATATTTCGTTGGCAACGCCCAGGTGCTGCGCAAGCTGGAGGCGATGGAAAAAGCTTTGCAGAACAATACCAAGGTGGTGGTGCCGGGCGGCACGGAGCTGGTGAACATAATAGGCGAGATGGCCGGCATCCTGCCTTTAAAAAAAGAGGTCAAAGACGCTTAAAATGAAAGTACTCGTGGTCGGTTCCGGGGGTAGAGAGCACGCAATTTGCTGGAAGCTTGCGCAGTCGCCTTCGGTCGAGAAGATATTCTGCGCTCCCGGCAACGGCGGTATCGCTTCCGTCGCGGAATGCGTCCCGATAAAAGCCGAAGACGTGGGCGGGCTGATGTCTTTCGCGCTGAAGGAAAAGATAGGATTGACCGTGGTCGGTCCGGAAGTTTCCCTTGCCTCCGGGATTGCCGGCAAGTTCCGCGGCCGCGGGCTGGATATCTTTGGCCCGGACAAACAGGCCGCGCAGCTGGAATCAAGCAAGGTTTACGCTAAACGGTTCATGTTCAAGTACGGCATACCTACCGCTTCTTTCGAGGTCTTCGAGGACCCCGATAAAGCCGACGCTTATTTGCGCGGCCTGGGTAGACGGTGTGTTATCAAGGCCGACGGCCTTGCCGCCGGCAAGGGAGTGATAATTCCCGCCGGCCTCGGCGAGGCGCTGGCTGCGGTGGACGATATAATGAGACGCAGGATATTCGGAGCAGCCGGGCAGAAGGTCGTTATAGAGGAATGTCTCGACGGCAGGGAGGTGTCCATCCTGGCTTTCACGGATACGCAAAAAATCGTGCCTTTGGCTTCCAGCCAGGACCACAAACGTGTTTTCGACGGCGACAAAGGGCCTAATACCGGGGGCATGGGTGCTTATTCTCCGGCGGTTTTTCTTTCTTTCGAGCAGGAGGAAGAGATAAACCGGACGGTACTGCTGCCGGCCATGGAAGGATTGCGCAAGGAAGGGCTGGACTACCGCGGGGTGCTTTACGCCGGGATCATGTTTACCGCCGAAGGGCCGAAGGTGCTGGAATTCAACGTGCGCTTCGGCGACCCTGAGACGCAGGCGATCCTTCCGCGTATGAAGAGCGACCTGGCGGAAGCGCTGCTGGCTGTGAGCCGTCGCAAATTGCTGGAGGTCCCGGATATTGAGTGGGACGAGCGGGCATGCGTTTGCGTGGTGCTTGTTTCCGGAGGTTACCCGGGAGAATATTCGAAGGGAATGGAGATAAAAGGCCTTCAGCGGCTCGTCGGGCGCGGTGACGTGACCGTGTTCCATTCCGGCACCAGGCTTGCCGGCGGCAGGTGCTTAAGCGACGGGGGAAGGGTGCTGGGAGTTAGCGCTCTGGGGCGCGATATCAAAGAAGCCGCCGCCTCCGCCTATTCCGCTGCCGGGGAGATAGATTTTGAAGGAATGCATTACCGCCGTGATATAGCGGCGAAGTTCGCTTGATTCGAAACTACGCATATAATAGATGAGAAATATTTTATAGGAAAGGGATGAAGATGAAGAATACGGTCAGTGTGCTTATGGGCAGCAAGTCCGATCTGGAAACAGTGCGGCCCGCGGTCGAACTGCTTAAAGAGTTCGGCATAGAGCCGGAGGTCAAGGTACTGTCGGCTCACCGCACTCCCAAAGAACTGGCGGCTTACGTGGAGTCGGCGCCGGAGCGCGGGGTATCCGTATTCATCGCCGCGGCAGGAGGCTCGGCCGCCCTTGCCGGGGCAATCGCCGGCCATACCCTGCTTCCCGTGATCGGCATTCCGGTGGAGACAAGCAGCCTGCGGGGGGTAGATTCCCTGCTTTCCACCGTGCAGATGCCTTCCGGCATACCTGTCGCCTGTATGGCCGTGGGCGCGGGGGGCGCGAAGAACGCGGCGGTGTTCGCGCTGGAGATACTCGCTTTATCCGACGCGGGCATCAGGGCCAGCATGGAAACCTTCCGCGCTAAGATGCGCGAGGAGATAGGGAAAATACAGATTTCCTTATGAGCCGTACCAAGACGGTGTTCATAGACGCAATCGATCCGCATCCCGGGGCCCTCGAGGAAGCCGCTTCTTTGATATCCTCCGGCGGGCTGGTGATCATTCCTACTGAGACGGTCTACGGTATAGCGGCGAACTTTTTCGATCCGGCGGCGGTCAGAAAACTGTATGAAATAAAGAAGCGTCCGGCGGACAAACCTTTTTCTCTCCTGGTAAGCGGCATCACACAGGCGGAACATCTCGCTTCCGGAGCGCCCTTGCGGGCATACAAGCTTATTTCGCGTTTCTGGCCGGGCCCGTTGACGCTGGTTTTGAAAGGCAGGGAAGGCGGGACCGTCGGGGTGAGGATGCCGGATCATCGCGTGGCGCTGGCATTGCTGGAATATTCCGGCGTCCCGGTCGTCTGTCCTTCGGCCAACTTGTCCGGTAAAAAGCCTCCTGTCGAATGCGCCGGCGCTTTGTCGGATTTTGGCGGACTGGTTGAAATGGCGGTGGATTCCGGCCCCTGCCGGATAGGCAGAGAGTCCAGCGTGGTGGATCTTTCCGGCGGCGAGGCGCGCGTCTTGAGGGAAGGGGCGTTGAGCGCGGCAGAGATAATGACCGCCCTGAAGAACAAGACCGTGCTTTTTGTCTGCACCGGGAATTCCTGCCGTTCAGTAATGGCGGAGGCGTTTCTGAAAAAGCTCCTTGCGGAAAAGAAGCGTGAAGGAGTCGAAGTTTTTTCCGCCGGGATATCGGCAGTCTCCGGCGGAGCTACGCAGGCCACGCGCGGCGTGCTGGCGGAAGAGGGTATGGATGTTTCAGGGCACAACGCGCGCAGGCTCACTCCGGTGATGATAAAGGCCGCGGATATAATCCTGCCGATGGAGAAGCTCCACGAGGAAAGGATACTGGAGATGGCTCCGGAGGCGAAGAACAGGGTTTTCCTGCTCAAGGAATTTGCCGGGACCGGCGGGGGAGAAGCCGACATTCCGGACCCGATCGGCGGGACTCTTGATCTGTACAAAAAGACATTTTCCCAGATAAAGGAAGCGGTTGCTAAAGTGGAGGTATTGATATGAATTCTGCGCTCTTGATAGCTTCCGACCACGGCGGTTTCGCGCTGAAGGAGAAGCTGAAGACTTTTTTGAAGAAACGCGGCATACGGATCAAGGACCTCGGCGCGTATTCCGAAGAAAGCTGTGATTATCCGGTCACCGCCGCGGCCCTGGCCGGTCTTATTTCCCGGCGTCGCTACCGCAGGGGGATACTTATCTGCAAAAGCGGGATAGGAAATTCCATCGTGGCGAACCGTTTCCCGGGCGTGCGCGCGGCGCTCTGCTGTAACAGGACGGCGGCGCGGCTTTCCAGGGAGCATAACGACAGCAACGTGCTGGTGTTGGGCGCTTCTTTCTTCGGCGCCGCCGAGGCGCGAAAGATAACGGATATCTGGATGAATACTGCCTTTGCCGGAGGCAGGCACGAACGCCGGTTGAAAATAATAGAAGAAATAGAAAAAAAGATATGCGGGGGTAAAAAATGAGACATCTGAAAGCGGTTGACCCGGAGATATACGCCGCGGTCAAGAACGAGATCGAGAGACAGGAGAACAACCTTGAGCTGATAGCCTCGGAGAATTTCACTTCCCTGGCGGTGCTGGAGGCGCAGGGATCGGTGCTGACCAACAAGTACGCCGAGGGGTACCCGGCGGCGCGCTGGTACGGCGGGTGTCATAATGTGGATATCGTGGAGGATATCGCGATAAGCCGGGTGAAGGAGCTTTTCGGAGCCGAACACGCCAACGTCCAGGCGCATTCCGGCACCAGCGCCAATATGGCCGTGTATATGGCTGCGCTTGCCCCGGGCGACACCGTGCTGGCGATGGACCTGGCCTGCGGAGGGCATTTGAGCCACGGGCATCCGCACAATTTCTCCGGCAGGTTCTACAACATAGTCACTTACGGCGTAGATAAGGACACCGAGATGCTCGATTACGACAAGATCGCCGAACTGGCGGCCGAACATAAACCGAAGATGATCCTGGCCGGGGCTTCCGCCTATCCGCGCAAGATGGACTTCGCGCGTTTTCGCAAGATTTGCGATTCTGTGGGTGCTTATCTGTTCGTGGATATGGCGCATATCGCCGGATTGATCGCTGCCGGCGTGCATGAATCTCCGGTGCCGTACGCAGAGTTCGTTACTTCCACCACGCATAAGACTCTGCGCGGCCCGCGCGGAGGTTTTATACTCTGCCGCAAGGAGTTCGCCAAGAAAATAGATTCGAGGATATTCCCCGGCCTGCAGGGCGGGCCGTTGATGCATGTTATCGCCGCCAAGGCGGTGGCCTTCGGAGAGGCGATGAAGACGGAATTCAAGACTTACCAGAAACAGATCGTCGCTAACGCCCAGGAGATGGCGGAAGAACTGGCAGGAAAAGGCTACCGCATCGTCTCCGGCGGCACTGACAACCATCTGATGCTGGTCGATCTGACATCCAAAAACATCAGCGGCAAACAGGCCTCGGACGTGCTGGAAGAGGTGAACATTACCGTCAACAAGAATCTTATCCCTTACGATAAACAGAGTCCGGCGGTGACCAGCGGCATCCGTATCGGCACCCCGGCGGTAACCACCCGCGGGATGAAGGAAACGCAGATGCGTCAGATCGCCGATTTCATAGACCAGGCGGTGACCGTGCGCGGCGACGCCTACGCCAAGAGCGGTATCAGGGAACAGGTTAAGGAACTGGCGAAACAATTCCCTCTCTATCCGGAGCTGAAGAATGCGTAGACCTAATAAGAAAAAAGCCCAAGCGCCGCAGCGGCCCAGTTGGGACGAATATTTTCTTGAGCTCGCGCAGTTAGTATCCAAACGCACCACTTGCCTGCGCAGGGCGGTGGGCGCGGTGCTGGTGAAGAACAAGCGTATACTCGCCACCGGTTACAACGGCGCGCCCTCCGGCCTGAAACATTGCTCCCAGACCGGATGCATGCGCGAAAAAATGAATATCCCTTCCGGGCAGAGGCACGAATTATGCCGCGGTCTGCATGCCGAGCAGAACGTCCTGCTCCAGGCGGCCCTGCACGGCATCGGCACACGCGGAAGCGTGATCTACATCACCCACCAGCCGTGCGTGATCTGCGCCAAGATGCTCATCAACGCCGGCATTGCCGAAGTCGTAACCTGCGGAGAGTATCCCGACGAGAACGCGCGCAAGTTTCTGAAAGAAGCGGGGATAAAGGTTAGAAGAGTAAAGAAATAAAAACCGGTTCCGGGTGCTGGGTTCTGGAGAACACGAGTTGATTTTAGTCATATTTACCTGGCAGTTTTGATTTCAAATGTAAAAAGTCATGACAGAATTAAGCTTAACTATTTTTATATTAATCGTACCGGGAATTCTTGGATTTATTATTATAGATAATTTAATTATTCATGAAAAACGAGATTCTTTTTTCTTCGTTCTGTTTTCTATAATAATAGGGCTATTTTCTTATTGTTTGTTACAACTTCTTATGTGGTGTATAGATGTCCTTAAATCTTATATTTGCAACACGTGTTTTCAACATAGATTTTTAACAATCTGGAAGATATTAGGTTTAGACCCAACAGCAAGAATTGTTCCTTGGGAAATTATTTGGGCGACAGTTATTTCTATCCCGTTAGGATTTATGGTGACTTGTTTGATTCAACATAAAGTTATATATAAAGTTGCACGGAGACTAAATGTTTCCTCTAAATATGGTGACGAGAATCTTTTTTACTATTATCTAAATTCAGTTGAAGTCGACTGGGTTTATATAAGAGATAAAGAAAATAGTATTATTTATGAAGGTCGAATTCAATCCTATTCAGAGAATGAGATGATTCAGGAGGTTGTTTTAACAGAAGTTAGCGCGTATGATTATTACGATCCACAAGATAAGATTTATGAAACCCCATCAATTTATATCTGTCGTGAATGGGGTAATCTTCAAATTGAGCAGGTTCCTATTGATAAATTCAGCCCAGGAGGCGAAAATGAGAGAACATCAGTTAACTGAGGGGAGTACGAAAAGTAATATTAAGCCGATTACTAAAGGGTACACTAAACCTAAACCCCCAAGTAACCCACCATCTAAACCCCCATCTGGTCCCAAGAAAAACAAGTAAGTATAATGATACAAATTTCTTTCGATAAAAACATTATAAACTCATTTAATACAAAATTTGTAGTTAATAAGCTTTTGCCAGTTTTTCCCTCCTTAAATGTTATCGTCTACTTAACAGATCCTCCTTTAAAAGAAATTATTCTAGATAAAAATGCAAGACGGAGAGCGAGAATATCAGGATTTTGTCAAAGAATAATTAACAGTCTGCTGAAAAAGTCCTTTTTCCGCCTTTTTGCCGGGGATTCTATTTTTGGTAATTTCGTAAGTAGCTTTGTAAGAAAGAGTTACGAAATCAGTTTTTTGAGAGAGTTCGCTTTCAGGCCCCCAAATAGGGTTTTTCAGCAGACTGTTAACTATTCCCCCCTGTAAAAGACCTTGACTATTGTTCTAGTGTTTTCCGAATGAGAAGGTATGTTGAAGTGTAATTTGTTCCCGTAATAATGTGTTTTCCCCACCATTTCTCTATTACCATATTGCGCGGCCTGTTCGTTTGCATCTCTTTCCAGAACCCATGGTCTTGTGCGTTTCTTGCCTTGAATTCTCACGCCGATATGCTATGCTAACTGTAATATTATATATAAGGAATTCTTATGCGTTGTCCGTATTGCGGTTATAAGGAAGACAAGGTGGTGGATTCGCGGGGCACCAAGGAAGGTTCCGCCGTCAGGCGCAGGCGCGAGTGCCTTTCCTGCGGCAGACGTTTCACTACGTATGAGTATGTGGAAGAAGTCTCTCTGATGGTGATCAAGAAAGACGGCACCCGGCAGGCTTTCGACCGCAAGAAGATACTCACCGGTATAATGCGCGCCTGCGAGAAGCGTCCCGTGGGCCTGGAGGAGATGGAGGAGATAACTTCCCAGGTGGAACGCGAGATATACAAGAGCGCTTCCAGGGAGGTGCCTTCCAGCGAGATCGGCGAGGAGATCATCAAAAGGCTCAAGAAAATAGACGACGTGGCCTATGTTCGCTTCGCCTCGGTTTACCGGCAGTTCAAGGACGTCGGACAGTTTATGCATGAGCTGAAGAGTCTTCTGGATGACGGGGAAGCGCGCGCCGTGAGCAAGAAGAGCCGCAAGAGGAGGTTATCTAAATGATAGAGGTGGAGGTGAGCAAGCTTATCATAGACGAGAAGCGCCACGATCAGTTGATAGTGCTCAAAGAGAAGCACGGCAGGCGGTTGCTGCCGATAGTGATAGGGTTGGCGGAGATATCCGCCATAAAGATGAAGATAAGCAACTTGACCCCGCCCAGGCCGTTGACCCACGATCTGTTCAAGGATACCATCGAAAAGCTGCGCGCCTCCGTGGAGAAAATAGTCATCGACCGCGTGGAGGAAAGCACTTTTTACGCCAAGATATACCTGAAGGATTCATCCGGCGGAGAGCTCGTGCTGGACGCGAGGCCTTCGGACAGCATCGCGCTGGCGGTCAGGGCCCATACTCCGATTTTTGTGGAGGAGGAGGTCTTGAATAAGACCGATACGCTGCCCAAAGAGAATACCTGAAATGAGAATAGGGATCATTTCCGACACGCACGATAATCTCTCCAAGATAGCCGCCGCCGTGAAGCTCTTTAACCGTCTAAAGACCGATTTTGTCGTGCATGCGGGGGATTTCATCGCCCCTTTCACTGTGCCTGAAATTAACAAATTGAAGTGTTCCTGGAAGGGGGTGTTCGGCAACAACGACGGGGAGCGCAAAGGGCTTTCTTCCGTTTCCGCAGGCGCTATAACCGAGGCTCCGCTTTCCATAACCTTCGCTTCCAGGAAGATAGTAGTGGTGCACGACATCGCTTTGCTGGATGGAAAGATGCCGCGCGCCGATATATTGATCTACGGCCACAGCCACAAGCCGTCGGTAGAGCGGAAAGGTTCTCTTCTGGCCGTCAACCCCGGGGAATGCGGCGGATGGCTTAGCGGAAAATCAACCGTAGCGGTACTGGATACTGTTGATCTGTCCGCGGAGGTCGTCGGGTTATGAAATGGCCTTTGCCGGAAGACATAAAGTTGTTAAGGATGGTTGCCGTTCAGGCAGGGAAGTCCGGCCGTAAAGTTTATCTTGTCGGCGGTTTTCTGCGGGATCTTTTTCTGGGAAGGCGTAAAGAAAATCCGGATATGGATTTTGCCGTGGATAAAGGAGCCGTGTCTTTCGGCCGCGCGCTCAACGTTAAACTTAAGGCGGGATTTGTGATGCTGGACCGTGAGCGCGGCTGCTGCCGGCTGGTGAAAAAGACGCGTTCAGGCGTTATTTACACGCTCGATTTTTCCGATTTTCGCGCGGAAGGGATAGAAAAAGATTTAGAAAAAAGAGATTTCACGGTCAATGCCCTTGCAAAGGAGATTCGGGGACGCGTCGCTACCGCGGGGTTCTGCGGGGGCCTGATAGATGTCCGCGGTTCTCTCGCCGACCTGCGGGCGGGCAGGTTGAGGCTGGCGGGGCCGGATAGTTTCAACGATGATCCTCTGCGCATTATGCGGGCCTTCAGCCTTTCGGCGGTATTCGGTCTCAAAGCGGAGAAGGAAGTCCTGCGGCAGGCGGCGGCCAAGCGTCGTTTGCTTTCCCGCGTTTCCGGAGAGCGCGTGCGCGACGAGCTTTTCAAGATATTGGAATCAGGGAATGCGTATCCGGTGCTGAAACTTATGGATGATAAGGGGGTGCTGGGTCAGGCGCTCCCGGAGGTGGAGGTGATGCGGGGCGTAGCCCAGGGGCCGTATCATCATCTTGATGTCTGGAAGCATAGTCTGGAGTCCGTAAAACAGCTCGAGTCGCTTCTGGAGGAGTTCGGCGGAGAACCGGGCCTTTCTTCATATCTTGCGCAGGAGATCGTATCGGGACGGCGCAGACTGGGGTTGCTTAAACTCGGGACGCTTTTGCATGATATCGGCAAGCCGGCGGCGAAGAAACGCCGCGGCGGCAGGATGATATTTCACGGGCATGAATTGTCGGGCGCGCGCATAGTTTGCCGCATGGCGGAACGACTGAAACTTTCCCGGTCGGAACAGGACGCCCTGCGCAGGATGGTCTTTTGTCATCTGCGCCCGGGATACCTGGCGGACAATGAAGTCGTTACCGCCAGGGCTCAATTCAGGTATTTTCGGGACGCCGGCGCGGAGGCCGCTTCTATACTGCTTCTTTCTATGGCCGATCAAAGGTCCACCCGCGGCCCTTTGACAAGCAGGGAATCACGCTCCCGGCATGAAAGGATATGTCGCGGGTTGCTGCGGGAATATTTCAGTTCGCTCGACCGCAAGGTCCTGCCCAGGCTGATAAACGGCAACGACCTGATGCGCAGGTTCGCTCTTGCACCTTCGCCGGTGATCGGCAGTCTGCTTGCCGGCCTGGAAGAACTGCGGGCTATCGGCAGGATAAATACGCGGGAAGAGGCTTTCAGGGCCGCATCCTCTATGTTGAAAAGCAGGGCGTTCAGGAAAATCAGGGGGAATGTCTATGGCTAAGACAGATCGCCAGAACGGTAATCCCCTCGCCCGGAAATCCCCGGGTTCAAGCCCGGGGATTAAGATGGGTAAGCTCCGGGGATGTCGCCGGAATAAGCAGACGGCCGATAAGACACGCAGAAGAACTGTTTTGCTTTGCGCGGTTATGTTAATCTTGCTGCTTTATGCTTCGGGCGGCATACTGACGCGCCGGGCGGTACAGAGCGGATTTTCCCTGTTGTTGCCTTCCGCAGTATCTTCTTTCAAGGAATGCCGCGTTAATCCTTTCGGTTATATCAGGTTAAAGGATCTGCTGCTGGATGTCCCCGGGAAATACGTTTTTTTCGCCGATGCAGTGAGTGTGGAATTCAGTCCGGTTTCTCTGTTCTGCGGCAGGCCGCGGCGGGTCTATCTTGAAAACCCGCTGTTGCTTCTTACCTGCAGCGAATCCGGCGGAAACGGGATACGCGGCGGTCTGAAACTACCGCGTTTTATGCCTGAAAGACTGGATATCCGTAACGCCGAGATACGCGGCGGCGCGAACTGCTCTGCTTTCGGGATCAAAGGTTCTTTGTCTGCCGGGTTTTCCGGCGCGTCTTTTACTGATTTGTTCGCCGGCGTGGATACGCTGCGGTCCGGAAAGTTTTCCGCGTCGGGAATCTCCGTTGATCTGCCGGGTGAAAATAAAGAGGGGCAGATAACCATAGAGAAATTTGCCTTTCGGGATTTGCGGCTTGAGAAAGTGAAGGGGAAGGTGTGGGTGGATGAAAAAGGCGCGGCGCAGGCGTTGTTTTCTCCCGTAGCCCTCTGGAGCGGCTCTTTGACCGCCGCCGCCGATCTTTGCGTCAGCGCGGACGGCGGTATAAAATACAAATGCCGGTTCCAGGTTAAGAATTCCGATCTGGAGGCGGTCTCCCGGGAATTAGGGTTTTCGGAGAAGGTGGCGTTCGGCGGAATCACTTCCGGCGAGGCAGTCCTGGAAGGAGGAGGTTCCGGCCTGCAAGACGTAAGCGCTTCTCTGGGAACGCAGTCCGGTGGGAGCATGAATATACGGGATAAAAAGATACTTGATTATCTGGCGGTGCAGAGCGGCCGCCCTCTCCAGACTATTTATGACAGTTTAAGGGATTACCGTTATCGCAGCGCTATCCTTAATTTATCTACCGTTGAACGGGAACTGCGTATATACGCCGTTTTCGAAGGCGGGCAGGGTAAAAGGATTTTTGACGTGCGTTTGCATGGGATGATCGGCGGAAAGTGACTTTACTTTTTTCAAAAATGGAGGTAGCTATGGCGAGAATACTGTTGGCGTGCTTATGGGCGTTGGGCATTACTCTCGGGCCGGGCTGTGCCAGGGTGCGCGTGGAAGCGCCGAAAGATCCCATCAAAGTAGATATCTCCATGAGGCTGGACATTTATCAGCATTTGGAGAAGACCATAGATAAGATAGAGGATATGGTGTCTCCGAACGCAGATCCTGCTCCGTCGGCTCTCGGAAAACAGAGTTTACTCGATGTCATTCTGTCGTCCTCCGCTTATGCCGCGGACGCCGTTTCCGATCCCGAAATAGAAGGCGCGGTGCAGAGGAGAAAAAACAGGTTTGCGCAGATAACCGCTTTGTTGGAGAAGGGAACCGCCGGAGAGAACAGGTCCGGACTGCTGGAGTTGAGACGCCAGGCTTCCGGGGCGGAAAAGGAAATAATAAAGGAAGAAAACAACGACCGTATGGTGATTTATATGAAGCTGGCCGCCAGGAACGGGGTGGCGGTGGAGGAAATAGAGAAGTTATACGCCAAGCGTCTTCAGGAAAGCCTGCCGCCCGGCGCGCCCGTGGAGGTGTTCGATCTGGACAAAGGTGCCTATGTATGGCGTATTAAGTAACC
>JBAZDY010000020.1:0-20782 GCA_041654215.1 Candidatus Omnitrophota bacterium | reverse complement strand
GCAGGATACGTCTCCCGGGCCAATGATTATCTTTTAAAACACAAAGCCGCCGCGGCAGTGATGGCGGTCCGTCGCGGCGGGGCGATACACGCCTTCGATACCCTGAATCATTTTTTTCACTTGAACCAGATGTTCCTGACCGGCTCTACCTATTGGAATATGGTGGTCGGCAGAGAAATCGGGGAAGTGGAGGATGACGCCGAAGGACTCGCCAATATGAGGAATCTCGGAGAAAATATGGTTTTTTTGCTGAATAAATTGCGCCGGGAGTAAGAACGGGGAAAAAGAAAAAGGATTTGTTTCTGGTTTATGCGGGATATAAGAAGAGAAATAAAATATCGGAAAAGTAGCGCTTTTTTCACTGAGCGCGCGGCTAATTCTCGAGTAAAGACCTTTACAAAGCCGCCGCGGCGGTAGTATAATACTTATATACCTGAGGAATAGGAGCTTTGCTCTGAAACCAAGGGACTAGCGTTAAAAGATTATGACCCTAGTCTGTTTGTTCCCAGGCCGGGGTTTTTTGTCCTTTAGTCCTGTTCATACGCCATGCAAGCAAGAGAGAAGGTGAAAATGAATAGTGTTGTGCGCGGCAGGGAAGATTTTAAGTCAAAGGTGATCAGGGCGGAGGAATATCTTCGTTATCTGCGCTGTGGGAATACTTTTATAGATGAGGGCAAGATTTTCGGCATGCTAAAATCTTGCCGGGACGCCTCGCCGCAGAGGGTGCGCGATATAATAGCCAGGTCTTTGGATATCGAGACCCTTAAGCCGGAGGAAACCGCGGCCCTGTTGAACGTGAGGGATAACTCCCTTTGGGAGGAGATATTCGACGCCTCGGCGCGCATCAAAAGAAAGGTTTACGATAACAGAGTCGTGACTTTTGCACCGCTTTATTGTTCCAGTCTGTGCGTTAACAACTGCGCTTATTGCGGTTTTCGCGGAGACAACAGCGTCATTGAACGAAGACAGTTGAGTATAACCGAGGTGCGCAAAGAAACAGAGATGCTTGCCGGCAAACTGGGTCATAAGCGGTTGGTGGTGGTTTTCGGGGAGCATCCCTCTTCCGGGGCAGATTATATCTGCGAGGTGATGCGGGAGATTTACTCCGTTAAGGTCAAGACGCGCCGCGGCTGCGGGGCGATCCGCAGGGTGAACGTCAACGCTGCTCCGATGAGCGGGGAAGATTATAAGAAGATCAGGGATGCCGGGTTGGGGACCTACCAGGTTTTCCAGGAGACGTATCATTTGCCGACGTATAACAAAGTCCATCCGGATTGGACCGTCAAGGGCGATTATCTCTGGAGGCTCTATAGTCTGCACAGGGCGATGGCGGCCGGCATAGACGACGTGGCGATAGGCGCGCTCTTCGGGCTTTACGATTGGCGTTTCGAGGTGATGGGACTGCTATTGCACGCCCGCGATCTGGAGGATTTTTTCGGCATAGGACCGCACACGGTCTCTTTCCCCAGGTTGGAGCCGGCTGCGAACACTCCTTTCGTTAAAGACAGCGCTTATCGGGTCAACGACGCGGATTTCAAGAAGCTTGTAGCCGTATTGCGTCTTTCCATCCCCTACGCGGGGATGATTGTGACCTGCCGGGAAACCCCTAAAATGATGCGTGAGGTGATCGCCATGTGCACGCAAAGGGACGCTTCCTCCCGGGTGGGGATTGGAGCATACAGCGAGCGCACTCAGGAGCAGGAAGAGAAAATACAGCAGTTTATACTGGGTGACAACCGTTCTTTGGACGAGGTGATCAGGGAACTGGCGTCGCTGGGGTATATTACTTCTTTCTGTACCGCCGGTTACCGCTGCGGCAGGACCGGGGACAACATAATGAGCATGCTTAAAAGCGGCAGGGAAGGTTGTTTTTGCAAACTTAACGCTGTCCTGACTTTTCAGGAATGGTTGGATGATTTCGCCGGGGAAGAGACGCGCGAGATCGGGGAAGATTTGATCAACAAGGAGGTCGCCGAGATCGAACGGAGGTCCCCCTCAGATTTCTCGCCGGAAGTCGTGAAAGCCTTCAAGGAATACCATCGCAGGATCAAGAATGGAGAGCGCGATTTTTGTTTCTAAACCCGCGGAAATAATATGAAGAACGAATACCGTATAGAAAAGGACGCTTTGGGCGAGTTGAAAGTTCCCGCCGGGGTTTACTGGGGGATTCAGACGCAGAGGGCGCTGGAAAACTTTTCCCTGAGCGGCCGCGTGGTCAATCCATCCCTGATTGGAGCGTATTGCCTGGTCAAGAAGGCCTGCGCCCGGACTAATATGGAATTGAAACTCCTGGAAGAGAAAAAAGCGCGGGCAGTTATCGGCGCCTGCGAAGAAGTGATCGAAGGAAAGCTTTGCGGCCAGTTTCCACTGGACGCTTTACAGGGCGGGGCCGGGACTTCCACCAATATGAACGTAAACGAGGTGCTTGCCAACCGGGCGGAGGAGATACTGGGAGGCCGGCCCGGGGAATACAGGATTGTCGATCCTATAGAAGACGTCAACCTTAATCAATCTACCAACGATACTTACCCTACCGCTTTGAAGGTCGCGGCAATCCTGAAACTGCGCGAACTGAGCGCCGGGATCGTCGGTTTGCAGGGGGCGTTACAGAAGAAAGAGAAGGAGTTTTCCGGAGTCGTAAAGATAGGCAGGACTGAATTGCAGGAGGCCGTGCCTATGACGTTGGGACAGGAATTCGGGGCTTTCAGCGAGGCAATAGCGCGCGACCGCTGGCGGGTATTCAAATGCGAAGAGCGTCTGCGGGTGGTGAACATAGGCGGCACGGCGATCGGAACCGGACTGACCGCTCCCCGTGACTATATTTTTCTGGTAATTGAGACTCTGCGCAGGATTACCGGCCTTGGCCTGTCCCGCGGGGAGAACGTCGTGGACCAGACGGCGAACAACGATTGTTTCGCCGAGGTTTCCGGGATATTGAAAGCGCACGCCTCTAATCTGATAAAGATATCCGGCGACCTGCGTTTATTGAATCTGCTCGGGGAGATAGTGTTGCCTCAATTACAAGCTGGTTCTTCGATTATGCCGGGTAAGTCCAATCCGGTTGTCCCGGAAGCGGCGATCCAAGCGGGGATGAAAGTTATCGCCGATGATTTGATCATCACCCAGGCTTGTTCTCGCGGCAGTTTGCAGATCAATGAATTTATGCCGGTTATTGCCCAGGCGCTGCTGGAATCTCTAGATATTCTGATCAATGTAAACCGCGTGTTCGCTTCGCACGCCGCGGGGATAACCGCCGACAAGACAAGATGCCGTTGGTATTTTGACCGCAGCCCGGCGATCATTGCCGTTTTGTTGCCGCATATCGGATATAACAAGGCCGAAAAACTCTTGGCGGAATTCAAAGACTCCGGCGAGGAGGATCTGCGTGTTTTTCTTTCCGGGAGACTTGGGCGGGAATTGACCGGGAAAGTGTTTGACCCGCATAACCTTATTTCTTTAGGATACCAATCGCGTGAAAAAAACCCCTAAATCACTGCGTCTGCATATCGGTATTTTTGGAAGGACCAACGTCGGTAAATCCAGTTTCTTGAACCTGATCACGGGGCAGGACGCCGCGATAACTTCGCCTATGCCGGGGACTACCACTGACGTGGTAGAGAAGATAATGGAGCTTTTGCCTGTCGGGCCGGTGGTTTTTCTGGATACAGCCGGTCTTGACGATAGTTCACTCCTGGGCGCAGTCAGGCTTAAGAAAACGCATAAGGTTTTTGACCGTTCGGATATCGTGGTGCTTTTGACCGAGGCGCAGAATTGGGGCAGTTATGAGGAACAGGTTATAGCCGAGGCGGGAAAAAGGCTGATCCCGGTGATCGCGGCCGTGAATAAATCCGATTTGAGAATTCCCGACAGGGAATTTCTTAACATGATAAAAGAGAAGGCCGGCGGCGTGTTTGTTTGCTCCAGCCTGGATATTGCCGGTCGCGATAAATATATTGAGGCTTTAAAGAGGTTGATTCTGGAACGTTGTCCGGATGACTTTTTTAACCCGCCGGCTTTGATCGGCGACTTGCTTCCTCCCGGAGGACTGGCGGTTCTTATCGTTCCGATAGACTTGCAGGCGCCTAAAGGCAGACTGATCCTGCCGCAGGTGCAGGCGATACGGGACGCGCTGGATAACGATTCCGCGGTGCTGGTGGTCAAGGAGAGGGAATACGCGGCGGCGCTGAGGCGATTGAAGGACCCGCCGGACTTAGTGGTTTGCGATTCTCAGGTGGTTTTGAAGATGACCGCCGACACTCCGGAGAGCGTGAAATGCACGACTTTCTCAATACTTTTCGCGCGGTATAAAGGAGATCTGGTCGGGGCGGCAAGAGCGGCGGCGGTGATCCAAAAGCTTGGACCGGCAGACAAGGTGTTGATCTCCGAGGCTTGCAGTCATCACGCCATCGAGGACGATATCGGACGGGTCAAGATACCCCGCTGGTTAAGGCAGTATATCGGAGGTGACATTCAAATCGATGTTTCCTCCGGAAAAGATTACCCGGAAAATTTAAAAGAGTATAAACTGATCATTCACTGCGGAGGCTGTATGCTCACCCGCAGGGAGATGCTCAGCCGGGTGGAAAAAGCCGGGGAAGCCGGCGTTGCGGTCACCAATTACGGCCTGGCGATATCGGTTTTACAGGGTGTAATAAAACGGGTATTATCTCCTTTCCCGGCGGCGCTGGAGGCGTATTTAAACAAGGAGAAGTCAATCTGAAAGAGGAGTATTGTATCTTTGTCCTTCCCTGAACCCGATAACTGTTTATTGATAGGGTCTGTATTTATTGATGTATTCCGCGGGAGGAAGTATAATAAATACGGGAACAGTGGATTCACCGTGATGGAATATTTTATCCCCTAAGAGAAACTCAGCCGGCTTCTGCCGGCGGTTCGCGGAGCGGAATACCGCTTGTCCTTCAAAGATTGTCTGAAGGGAGCGGCGCACAATACGGTCCCGGCGCCGGCGAAGTATGGAAGACGGCGGAACGGACAAGGAGGACCTAAAATGCAGATAGAGATATTCGCCTTATGCGACGCGGCAACGGCCGATCACGGGAAGCTTAACATGCTTGGGGCGTTCGATTCGATCCGGGTGAGCAAACTGCCGGCTGTGCACGCCCAGTGCGCGATCGTGTTGAGGGTGCGTTTCGAGAAAATAGAAAGAGGGGAGCACAAAGTCGCTGTGAATTTCGTGGATATAGACGGGAAGAACGTCATGCCCCCGGCGCAGGGGAATCTGTCAATCAATTTCCCGGATGAACAAAAGTCGTTCTCATCAAACCTTATTCTTAATATACAGGGCGTGAAATTCGAGCGGGCCGGCGAATATTCCATCGATCTGGCGATAGACGGGCAGCAGAAGGCGTCGCTGCCGTTATTCGTAAGGGAGCGCGGCGCAGCGGTGAGCCAGTGAGACGCGTCCCGGGAGGTAGTATAAGAATCAAAAGAATCGTCGCCAGAGAAGGGTTGATCCTGCTGGGCATCGTGATAATCGGTTTGGGCGTTTACCTCACAGCCAGGCATTGGAACGAAGATTATCTGTCGCAGCACCGTAAAGCCAGGACAAAGGTCGTGCAGAATATGCGGTATTCCCTTGCCGGTTATGAGCCGTATATCAATATGATGTCGGCAGGGGCCGGTATAGCCGTGTTCGGCTATCCGTCCGTCTGCGTCGTCCGCTTCATTATCTGGTCCGTCAGGATCTTGCGGAAAAAGTGAAAGAATTGTATTATTTGCGGGAGGGACAGCCGTCAGGGCGCAGAAAACCCTTAGCTGGCGCAGCCGTTCCGGCAAAACCATAGCCATACCAGCGCATAAAACCGCGTTTCTGTACTCCGCCGGCAACTCCATTTCAGCGCCGTAGTTTAATCCCCTATCCCAGAAATCCCCGGTTTTCAAGGCGGATTTACCAATCGGAATAACACTTTGCCCTTGTGTGGAATGGGGCAAGTGTTCACTCGTGTGAAAGTGTTCACCTGTGTGACACCTTGGCTAATTGGAAAGCCAAGTGTTCACCTGTGTGAAAATGCGGAGCAGACTTGCCCTTATTGTTTATCTAAGGGGGACCCCGAACCCTATCCTTTACTTATCAGGCGGCAGATCTGCGCCGTGATGATCCCGCAATAGGTCCCCAGTACATTTCCGAGTATGGCCATCAGCAGTCCCGTGGGAGCCAATCCGGTCCGGTATATCCCGGCTACCACCGGGGCTGAAGCGGCTCCGCCTATATTAGCCTGACTGGCAGCGGCCAGCAAAGAGAGAGGGGCTTTAATCACCCTGCCTGTAACGATCAGCACCGCTGCCTGAAAAAGCACCACCAGGCACCCCGACAGGACCAGAAGAAAAGCGATGTTGAGGTCAGCGACAGAGGCGCGGGCGCCGATTGAGACAAGTACGAAATAAAGCAGGAAATATCCCAATCCGGAAGCGCCGCGGTTTGCGAGCTCTTTGGCGGGAGTGAAGGAAACAGCGATCCCGAACAGGGAAGAGGTGATTATAATCCAAGTGTAACGAGAGATGATATCTTTGACTACCGGCAGCCTGCCGGAGACAAAACCTGATAAAAGGACGCCGGAAACGGCTATAAACAGCAGGAGCACGGCAGCGGACGGCCGCAGGCTTTCGCTCCCGGAGGTCCCTGTATCCGCGTTATCTACTGCGAGCCCCTGTAATATTGAAGTGTTGGAACGGTTCCAGAAGTCATAACGCTTTTGAAAAGACGCCCCGGCGATGAGCACTCCCATCCAGGCGTAAGGTACAATGGTGTCCACTATTACCATAGGCATAAATACCGCGTCCGGGGTGTTGACGGCTTCTTTTACCGCGATCATATTGGCGCTGCCGCCGATCCAGGAACCGGAGAGGGCTCCGAATCCAGACCACATATCATTGCCTACCCAATAACGCATAAATGAGAAAACCAGCGGGATCCCGGTCATTATGCCCAGGCTCCCGGCGAGCATCATTATCAATGCCGGTTTGCCCAATTTTAGAATGCCTTTGATATCACAGGAAATCAGCAAGAGTATAAGAGCGGCAGGCAGGAGATTTGCGGAGATAAAAGAGTAAAGCGGATGGCTGGCGGGGATTATCCCGGAGTTGGAAGCCAGCATCGGTACCAGGTATATCCAGAAAACCGGCGGCAGGATGGAGAAATATCTTTTGAAGCGCGGCCTGCCGGAGATATAAAGTATCGCGCTTTCGATACCAAGAAGCGCCAGCGTAAGAGAAAAAGTGCCGGTAATCATTTTTTATGCCGGTATTATGCCGATGCCTGATTCAGCCTTTGAAAGGTCGTATTTTCCTTTTGAATTCAGGTATGGATTTCCGGCGAGGCCGGATTTTATGAAGAAAGGTGTGTCGAGATCAACGTAACGGAAGCATCCCATGCCGGCCGCCAGATGCGCCGAGGCGGTCATAGACAGCGAGCTTTCCATCATTCCCCCGATCATCAGCTGCATTCCCGCGGAGCGCGCCAGCATGGCGATCTCCCGCCCCTGTATCAAACCGGATTTCATAGTCTTTATGTTTATCACGTGCGCGGCTTTCTCTCGGATGGCGCGCAGGCATTCCGGTATGTTGCGCACGCTCTCGTCGGCGCAGACGGGAACGCCGGCCAGCATGGTGACCCTCTTTAGTCCTTCCCAGTCTTCACGGGGGACTGGTTGTTCCAGCAGGGCGGGGACAACACCCCGTGCTTTCAGTTCTCTCACGAGTTCAAGCGTTTCGCGGGAACTGTATCCTTGGTTAGCGTCAAGATAGATATCGCAGCGCGGCGCGGCTTTTTTTACCGCCAGCACGCGTTTTAGGTCAAGGTCGCGGTCGCGGCCGATTTTCACTTTGAATGTCCTGAAGCCGCGCTTATAGAATTCCAGCGCGGACTGTTCTGTTTCTTCCAGTCCGGCGATGACGATTGTGATATCGGTGGAGAATCCGGCCGGTTTATTCCCGAAGAACTTCCAGAGAGGTATCCTCAACCGCCTGGTGAGGGCGTCCAGTAAGGCCGTTTCCACGGCCGCCGCCGCGGATTTATTCTCTGGAAAGAGTTCATGCAGAAGACAAGAAAGGCGCGGATAATCCGCGATGTTTCTGCCGCGGAGTTTCCGGGCGGCAAGGCGCAGACTGCCGGAGGTTTGTTCGATGGTCTCGCCGGTGATGTGGGAGGCGACGGCCGCCTCGCCCCATCCTGTAGTGCCGTCGGCGAGCCGCAGACGAAAAAGCAGATTGTTCAAACTGTCGTGCTGTCCGAGGGCGGTGCGAAAAGGCTGTATCAATCCGGCGCGAAGATGAGAAATAGAAGCGTCTTTAATGTCGGAATCGTTCATGGGTTCTTATACCATAAAAGCGGGTGGATTTACAGTCAAAAAACAAGTTTTGGATTCCGGGTGCTAAAAAAAGGAAATGATGATATTGATCAAACCGCATAAATCCCCAGCCTTCAAGTTTTGCAAGTTTTTCCTAATTGACTTTATAGAGGTTAAAGGTTATGCTTATTGTGCTGCGTTTGTTCCGGCATGTTGCCGGTTTCTACCCTTGTCATACCGGCCGAATTCCGGGATGGCGATTATATCCGCGTTTTAAACCTCGGCAGCGCAATGTTCAGGAGAGTTCAATGAATATTTTTGTGGGCAATCTGGCTTTTGAAGCGTCGCCGGAGGACTTGAAAAAGGCGTTTGAGCAGTTCGGCGAAGTCTCCATGCTTCGGATTATGATGAACGACAAAGGGACAAAATCGCGGGGGTTCGCGTTTTTGGAGATGCCGGATGAGGCCCAGGCGCGTAAGGCGATAGCCGCGCTTAACGGAGAAGAGTTCATCGGCAGGCAGATCGTTGTTGCCGTGGCGCGACCCAGGCCTGGTGAAGCTCAGGAAAAGCCGAAAGTGAAAAGGCACCGCGGTAATTTCAGGGCAGAGGGCAACCGCCGGAAGGTAAAAAGGGAACAGTATTCCGGTTACGGAGAGGGGGGCGGTTACAGGGGCGGGAAACGCATGCGCGGCAGAATTAGCGATAGCCCCAAAGAAAGACCGGAACCTGCCGCGCCGCAGAGGCGTCCGGCTGAGCCATGGGAGAGAGCATCAAGCGCCGGAAAAAAACCTTGGCGTGGAAAGGAAGGGTCTTTTGGAAGGCCGCAGGGAGCGTGGCAAAAGCGTGACGAAGGCCGCCCAGTTCCTTTCAGGCGCGGAGAACACCCGGGAGCCGAACGTAAAGAACGCGGGCGTTTCGTCAAACCGTGGGAGAGAACGGTTCAGGCGCCATCGGGGACGGGACGCAGAGAATCAGGGGGTTCGTTTAGTTCCCGCGACCGCGGAGACAGGCGGGAAAAACCGTGGAGTAAGGCTGTCGGCGGTCGTCCGCAGAGGCCATGGAGCGGCAAAGAAAATAACTACGGCGGTCCGCGCAGGCCGTGGAAGAAGCGTGACGAAAGCCCTTCCGTTCCTTTCAGGCGCGGAGAGCACCCGGGAGCCGAACGTAAAGAACGCGGGCGTTTCGTCAAACCGTGGGAGAGAACGGTTCAGGCGCCATCGGGGACGGGACGCAGAGAATCAGGGGGTTCGTTTGATTCTCGCGACCGCGGCGGTCCGCGCAGGCCGTGGAAAAAGCGTGACGAGGGTCAGGGCCCATTCAAACGGGAAGCACGTTCGGCAGCGGGGCATAGAGAACGCGGTAGTTTCGTTAAGCCGTGGGAGAGGGGCAAGCAGGCTGTTTCCGGCAAACATCCTTTCAAGCCGGCGCGCAGAGAAACAGGCGTTCCCGTCCGCGATGATAAGCGGGGTAAGCCCTTGAGCAAGCCGGGAGGAAAACGCTCGTCAAGGTCCTGAAAAAGTCAAGACTTTCTCAGAACCCGAGTTTAATCCCCTATCCCAGAAATCCCCTGCTTTCAAGGCGGATGAGATAATCGGAATAGCACCTTGGCTAATTGGAATAACACTTTGCCCTTGTGTCGAATTGGGCAAGTGTTCACTCGTGTGAAAGTGTTCACCTGTGTGACACCTTGGCTAATTGGAAAGCCAAGTGTTCACCTGTGTGAAAATGCCGAAGGGATTTTTCCGGTATCTTACGACACGGGGTTAATCAAGAAAGAAACCCCGGGCTGAAGCCCGGAGAGCTTCATTATGAGATTAAAACTGAATGTCTATCCGGTAATACCGGATATGGAAGAGAAGATCGTGGAAATAGTCAACAAGGCGGTGGAGAATCGCGCCAGGCTGGTAGAGATAGCCTACGGCGAGGCCGCCGACCACGTCAAGAAACGCATTCTTAACTGTCTTAACAGGAAAGATATCCGTCCTCTTTATTCCCGGCTGGAAAAGACCGATAAAGGCTGGGGTAGGATATACCTGCATTTCCGCTGGTAGCGCCCCTTTCCGTATCAGGCCTCGGTATTTATTTTGGTTCACGTAAGGATATGAAACCCGCGGTTTTTTGTTGTTTTCTATAGGACATTTGTTATAATGATAACTGTTGAAACTTTAGGACAGATGTCCTATCAAAGAAAAGGTCGAGTATGTTTGTCGACGGGAGCAGTAAAATAGCGAAGATAATGAGCGCGGCGGGTATTTCCCGTTCAGAGCTTGCCAGGCGCCTGGGGGTCAGTTATAAGACCGTTTACCGCTGGCTGGACAAGGGCGTCAGGCCTCATCCGGCCCAACTTCGTGAAATGGACCGTATCTTTCGCGAATTCGTGGATCTGCCGGGCGAACTTTATTCCGTCAAAAAAAAGTTCTCCCGTTTTTTACGCGCTTTGAGGAAAGATGGAAAATTGAAGAACAGTTTTATAATCGAAAGCGTTTACCATTCCGGGGCCCTGTCCGGCAGCCGTATGTCGCGGGAAGACCTGCGCTGCATTTTTACCGGCAATAAACCGCGCGCCAGGGAACTGAAAGAGATACTCGAGAGCCTGAATATGTTGAACGCCGCGCGTTTTACCCTGGAGAATTCCCGCCCTGGTTTTCGGACAGGGCGCGGTTATCTGATGAAACTACATGAGCTCCTCACCTATAATTTCCCCAGCCATATGCCGGGGCGGTTCAGACTCCCCGGGACTGCGGAGCACGGGTTCCAGCTTCGTCTTAATCGGCTCTTGAAAATATTGAGCGCGGTTCCGGTGGATCCGGTCAGGGAGTCGGCCCGCTGCTACGCGGAGATCGTGTCTTTGCGCCCATTCTGCGGCGCGAACGGCAGAGCGGCGCGCATGCTGATGGATACCCGTTTGCTTTCTTGCGGCCTGCCGCCGGCGATCATTACGTTTGAATCCAGGGACGTTTTTCTTGAACTGATCGAGCGGGCTTCCGGAGGAGACGTGGAAGCTTTGGCCGGATTCATCAGCGAGCGCGCGGCCGCAACGCCCGGTCTTTTTCCTCAAGAGGCCTGAAAAGCGGCAGGGTTCCGCGCGGTCTCGGTTTGGCCGTTGCGAGAAAATTCATTTGCCGGACTGTATTTAGGTGTTATACTAAAAACTCAAGATATAAAAGAGCATTCTCATAACGGGGTCCGGCTCGTCGATATACCTCGATGGCGCTAAAATCTCGCCCTTAAGGACGAGAATAATAAAGGCGCCGCTCAGTATCAGAATCATGAGCAAACCACAGCTTAAAGGCTGTGATTTGTCGAATTGATCGCCGGAGGGTGTTATGAATGGTCGGGCCGCCATTCCGTTTTGCCGGAACGGCGGTTTTTTGTTTTAGCTTTCGACACGTATTAGGATGTGCGAGGAGGGTAAACGTATGAAACGAATACTTCTTTTTATAATCCCGCTTTTGATAATTGCTTCGCTGGTATTTACCGTTTTCGGGATAATGCAGATACGTTTTACCGAGGACAAACTCATGGACGACCTGCGCCGAAAAGCCAGGACCGTGGCCGAAAGCGTTGAGCTTTCCGCGAAGTTCATCCTGCAGAACCGGGATATGGCGCTCGCAGGCAGGCTGGTGGAGAGTTTTCAAAAAAGAGACCGTCTGCAGGGGTGCGTTATTTATGACAGCGAAGGCAGGGTGCTGGCAGTGACCAGGCGTATCAGGGAATGGCCGGATAGGGAAGACAATAATCTCAAAGACATTCTCGCCGCCGGTACCGCGCGCGGCAGCCTGAAGACTTACGGAGAATATACCGCTTACAGTTATATTCAGCCGGTCCTCGGTGATAACGGCATCGCTCTGGGGTTTGTGGAAGTCGTTTATGACACGTCTTATCTTTTGACTACTTTGACCGAAATGTGGCGCGGCGTGAGCCTGACTTTGATCATCCTCCTTTCGTTGATCGCCTTCTCGGCATTCTTGATCCAGAGGCAGATTTATATAATCCCGCTGCGTCAGCTGACGCAGTGGTTCAGGTATTTCCAGAGAGGAGATATAGATAAACTGCGTCCCTTCGAGGATAAGGGGGAGTTCGGCCGCCTGGCAAGCGAGGTGGAACAGGTGGCTTTAAGTCTGCGCGTGGCGAGGAAGGTGGTCTCCGAAGAAGCCCAGGTAAGGGTGAGACATGATGAGTTATGGACGGAAAAAAAACTGCGCGATTTCGTGCAGGCCAAGCTGGGTGAAAACGCGTTGTTTGTGGTCTCCAACAGGGAACCGTTTATGCACGTGGCCGAAGGAGACAAAGGATTGATCCGTTGCCTGCGCCCGGCAAGCGGCGTGGTCACCGCCATCGACCCTATCCTGCGGGCTTGCGGCGGGACTTGGGTCGCACACGGCAGCGGCAATGCCGACCGGCAGTTCGTAAATTCTCGCAATAAGCTCGGAGTCCCTCCGGAAGACAACAGGTATATACTTAAAAGGGTCTGGCTCTCCAAGGAAGAGGAAGAAGGGTATTACTACGGGTTTTCCAACGAAGGGCTCTGGCCGCTTTGTCATATTACTCATACCCGCCCCATTTTCAGGGAGACCGATTGGAAAGAGTATTGCAAGGTCAACCGGAAATTCGCCGATTCTCTACTGGAAGAATTGCCGGAAGGGGAGTCTTTTGTCTTTATCCAGGATTACCATTTTACGATGCTGCCGGCATATATAAAGGAGAAACGCCCGGACGTTACCATAGCGTTGTTCTGGCATATCCCCTGGCCCAACCCCGAAGCCTTCGCGATCTGTCCTTTTCAGCAGGAGATATTGAACGGCCTGCTGGCCTGCGACCTCATAGGATTCCATCTGCAGTATCACTGCAATAATTTCCTGGACACAGCGAACCGTTTGATAGAATCCCGGGTGGACACAGAGAAGTTCAGCGTGGTCCGCGGCAACAAGGAAACGCTGGTGCGCGCTTTTCCGATCAGCGTGGGGAAGTTCAAGGAGTCGGAGCGCGGCAAATACAGGGAGGCGGGCGCCAAGATCAGGAAAGAGTTCGACCTCTCAGGAAAAATAACGGCCGTTGGCGTGGATAGGATAGATTATACCAAGGGGCTGGTGGAAAGGATACTGGCGATAGACCGGTTTCTGGAGAAGAACCCGGCGTACCTGAATAAGTTCGTTTTCATACAGTTGGCGGCTCCCAGCAGGACGCATATAAAAAGGTACCATGAGCTTATGGGAGAGATAGACGAACTCGTAGAGAAGAAGAATTGGAAATATTCCAACGGCGAATGGAAACCGATCATTTATCTGAAAAGACATTTTTCCCCGGAAGAGATACAGCCTTATTATGAGATCGCCGATCTATGCGTGGTCAGCTCCCTTCATGACGGGATGAACCTGGTAGCGAAGGAATACGTCTCTTCGAAGGCGGATGGTGAAGGTATGCTGGTCTTGAGTTGTTTTACCGGAGCGGCGAGGGAATTGACCGACGCGGTGCTGGTGAATCCGTATTCCATAGAAGAGTTCGCCGACGCCATTAAGCTGGCGGTAGAAATGCCGGTAGAAGAAAGATTGCGCAGGATGAACAATATGCGCAAGGTAGTGGCGGAGAATAATATTTACCGCTGGGCCGGCAGTATTATCGGAGACCTGGCGGCAATGAAGAAGCCGGTTGTCCCTTAACCCGCATGTATTTAAAAATCAAGCGGCAATTTGCCTTAAAGGACAGGTTGGATGCAGCGTCTTGACTTACAAGAAAACCGGCTGCGCGCGCGGCTGAAACGGGGCGGTCTTTTCGTTTTTCTCGACTATGACGGCACTCTGGTCCCTATCGCCGGCAGGCCGCAGGACGCGCGCACGCCGGCGGCGACGGCGCGGCTGTTGAAGCGTCTGGCCTCTCTGCCCGGATGCCGGGTGGCGGTGGTCAGCGGCAGAGCGCTTTCCGATATCAGGAAACGTGTGGGTGTCGGCAACGTCGTTTATGTCGGTAATCACGGTTACGAGATGTTTATTCCGGGGAAAGGGGAATTGGATTATGCCCCGCCGGGTTACCGGGCGGTATTGTCCGGCATAAACAGGAGGATCACCGCCGGAGTGAAAGGAATCAAGGGGATCATCTGCGAAGACAAACGTATATCTCTGGCGCTGCATTTCCGGCTGGCGGATAAGCGGGGGACGTCGCTGGCGAAGAAGGTCTTTCGGGGCGCGGTCGCCCGGGCCGTAAACGAAGGCGCGGCCGCCGTTAAAAAAGGCAAAAAAGTTCTGGAGATATTGCCGCCGGGCAGGCATAATAAAGGCACGGCCGTTAAAGAGATATTGCGCGGCGCCGGAAATGTAACTCCGCTTTATTTGGGAGACGATAGGACCGACGAGGACGCCTTCCGCGCGCTCAAACACCGGGGGATAACCGTTTACGTGGGCGCTAAACGCGCTTCGGCGGCCGGATATTATCTGAATTCGCCGCGGGAGGCTGTTCTTTTTCTGCGGGAATTACGCGCGCTCAGGGAGACAAGCATATGCCGGAGCTAAAGAGGGCGGCGGAACCTTTCGTTTTCTTTTCGCGTCTTAATTTGCCGGAATTGACCGGTTTGAAGGCCGCGACCATCCCGCAGCTGCTCGGTCTGATCAAAGAGGCGCCGGGCGCGGCCATTTATCATCACACGCACAGTTTTCTGCAGCAGCACGACGCCTTCGTCTCAGAACCTTTGAACGATTTCGCTTATTGGGTCTCCTCGGCCGTCGGGGACGCCAGACTGGGGGAAAAACTGGCGGCGATAGACACCGTACAGTTCTCTTCCATACACGAAATAAGAGCGGCCATCGTTTCCGTGATAGAAGGGCATCTGAAAGAATCGCCGCTTGCCCAATTCCGGTTTTCCGGCGAGGGGGAGGAGTTCCATTTCATCAAATCGGTGAGTTTCATCTATTCACTCGGCAGGCAGGCTTACACGCTGAAAGAATTCCTTGACATATTGAAGCAGGTGAGCGTGGACTGCATATATTTTCACTTTATAGAGGCGAAACTGAGGCTTGACCATAACGACAACGATTTTTCCAGCTGGATAAGGCTTTCTCTGGGCGATGAAGCAACCGCCGGCCTGATATCCAGGCTCGATCCTTATACCCAGAGTCTGGATGGACTAAAAAACAGTATAGTGTCTATAGTGGAAAAAAGGATAGGCTGTCTATGTCGAAGCTGAAGGATTATATACCGGTAGTGGGACAGGCGGCCGTGGACGACCTCAATATCCTGGCGGAGAGGCTGCGCGGTAAAAAGATACAGCATGTTAATTCGACCGCCGTGGGAGGCGGGGTGGCCGAGATATTGAACCGGATGGTACCTCTGCTCAAGGAGGTAGGGGTCGACACCCGCTGGGACGTGATAAAGGGCGGAGAGCAGTTTTTCGAAGTGACCAAGAAATTCCACAACGCGCTGCACGGCAGGCCGGAAGAAGTGACTGCTGCCGATTTCGAGATATTCCGCGAGACCGGCAGGAAGAACGCGCAGGAAATGGATACCGGCGCGGACATCGTTTTCGTCCACGACCCCCAGCCGATAATGCTTGTGGAGAAGAAATCCGGGAACAAGTGGCTCTGGCGCTGTCATATCGACGTCTCCAATCCTTCGCGCAGGGTTTGGGATTTTCTCATGGATTTCATCCCGCGTTACGACTCCGCAGTTTTTTCGGCGCCTTCTTTCTCCATGCGGCTTCCCATCAGGCAGTTTCTCATTTCTCCTTCGATAGATCCTTTAAGCGACAAAAACCGGGAACTGCCGGATGAGACTGTCAAGCAGGTGATGGATAAATACGGTATCCCGCGCGATAAACCGGTGATTACCCAGATATCGCGTTTCGACCGCCTGAAGGATCCGGTAGGGGTGATTGAAGCTTTCCGTTTGGCGCGCAAGCACGCCGACTGCCGGCTCGTACTTGCCGGGGGCACTGCTTCCGACGACCCGGAAGGTATGTCGGTCCTTTCCGAAGTCAGAGAAAAAGCGCAGGGAGATCCAGATATACACATATTGCTTATGAAGCAGAACGATCTCGAGATAAACGCCCTGCAAAGAGGCTCCACGGTGATTATGCAGAAGTCGCTCAAAGAGGGTTTCGGCTTGACGGTTACCGAGGCGTTATGGAAAGGCAAGCCCGTAGTGGCTTCAGGGGTCGGCGGGATACCTCTGCAGATAAAGCACCGTTATTCGGGGCTGTTGTGTCATTCAATAGACGGGGCGGCTTTCGCCTTGAAACAACTGCTCGGAAATCCGGCTTACGCCGCCGGGCTCGGCGAGAACGGCCGCCGGCACGTCCGCAACAACTTTCTCCTCACCACGCATTTGAGGAATTATCTGCTGCTTTTCGTCTCGCTGTATACCAGCGGAGACATGATCAGAATATAGTTTAAAAAGTCGAGAAAGAAACCCCGGGTTTCACTGAGAGTAATCCACCTTTTACTGGACTTTCAGGCCGGATAGAGGATAATACACTGGCTGAGCGGAATCAATAACGCTAAAAATATGTTAAGAAAGATTTCTCCTTTTTACTGGCTGAGAAGAATGTATGACTGGACGCTGCGGCAGTCCGGTTCGCCGCACGCGCCTCGGGCGCTTTTCGGGGTGGCGTTCATAGAGAGTTCGGTTTTTCCGGTTCCTCCGGACGTCCTGCTGGTGGCGATGACCGCGGCCAAGAGGGAGAAATGGTTGAAATATGCCTGTATATGCACAGCGGGATCGGTCCTGGGCGCTCTCCTGGGATATTCTATCGGGTTCTTTTTGTACGAGACTATCGGGAAATGGATCATAAATACTTATAATCTGCGGGAAGTGATATCGGTTATCGGCAGGAAATACGGCGAGAACGCTTTTTTTACCGTTTTTACCGCCGCCTTTACTCCCATACCTTACAAAGCGATAACTATTTCCGCCGGGGTCTTCAGAATATCCCTGCCGGTGCTGGTGTGCGCTTCCTTGGTCGGCAGGGCCGGGAGATTTTTTATGGTCTCCGGGTCCATCAGGATATTCGGGGCCGGGATCCAGAAGACGGTCGAGAAATATTTTGATATCTTTTCCGTGGTTTTTCTCATCATGCTTATCGGCGGTTATTTATTGCTGAAGCATGCGGCAGGATAAAAAAATAATTCCCCGCGTCCGGGGAAGTTATTCATCTTTTTCATACGGAGGTGGGATTTGTTCAAGCGAATAGCTCTTTCCATAGTCTGTGCCGGCCTGGCTCTCAACCTTTGCGGCTGCGTGGCGCTGCTGGCAGGCGCTGTAGGAGGAGGCGTGGGGACCGCGGTCTGGCTGTCGGGAAAACTCGTTTATGAAACCGGAGTTCCTTTTGAGGAAGCGCTGCGCGCCTCTAAAGAAGGGTTGAGAGACAAGGCGATGCTCATAAGGAAGGAGACCGTCAAGAGCGATATGGCGCAGCTGCTCAGTACTTATTACGACGGCAGCACGGTCTGGGTAGATATCCACCGTATTTCACCAGGTGTTTCCCGTATCGAAGTGCGCGTGGGGGTAAAAGGCGACAAGGCGGCGGAAAGAATCCTGATGGATAGTATTGCCGGGCATCTGCCGGAACGCCGTTAACGTTTTATCCCTTTTGGGTTGAGCAGTATTTCCAGGACCATGGCGGCGAGCGTTATCCCGAAGGCCGCCGGCACCGTCGGTACACTGCCGAGTATCTGCCGTTGACGTCCCCTTTTGAAATATTCTTCTTCTTGTCCTGCGGTTGAGGCCGCTGCGGGTTTCTCTTCGGAGTAAACGCAGAGTATGCCTGATGAAGTGACGCCGTTTTTTCTGAGGCGTTTGCGCAGTCTTTGCGCCAGCGGGCAGAAGAGAGCCTGCGCGATGTCTCCCGAGCGCACCGCAGAGGGGTCTTTTCTTAACGCGGCGCCCATGGATGAGACCGAAGGTATTCTATGGGTCGCCAGATAAGCGAGTATTTCCGTCTTTGGCCCGAGAGAGTCGACCGCGTCCACCACCGCATCGCTTCCCGAACAGATCTTGCCGATATTACTCCCGTCAACCATTTCGTTGAAGAGCGTTATCCCGCAGGAAGGGTTTATGGAAAGCACGCGGGCGGCGGCGGCCTCGGTTTTGTATTTGCCTACCGTCTCTTCCAGCGCCAGCATGTTGCGGTTTAAGTCGCTTTTTTTTATCACGTCGAAATCCGCCAGGTTGAAATTCCCTGTCCCGGCGCGCGTTAGACTTTCCAGACAATGACTGCCTACCGCGCCGAGACCGATTATCGTCACGCGGCTTTTGCGCAGGAGGGACAATGCTTTCTTACCGAGCAGTAATTCCGTGCGTAAAAAGCGATCCATTATTCCAAATCCTTTCTTCCAGTTCTTCGCGTTCGACGCGCAATATTTCCGCGGCCTTTCCGTACACCCGTGATAACAGCCCGGCGTACGCTGGACCGTTCACCTCTCCGTTAAATCTGTAGGGGAAGTCGCTTTCCAGCAGCAGCCGGTCTGTCGGCACGGAGTGGAGCGTCATTTCGACTTCCGGGTTGCCGGAGAAGAGCGCCTGGGGAGAGAAGGATACGAAAGCCCCCAGGGCCGCGAGTTCCGCAAGCTCCTCAGGCTTGCCGGAAAAGGCGTGCAGCAAGAACGGCGGCAGTTCCCGGCCGTATGATTTAAGGATATCCAGCAGTTTTTTCCAGGCCTTCACGCAGTGTATCGTTACCGGCCTGCGGATTTGAATTGCGAGTTCCAGTTGTTTGCGGAATATATCCTCCTGCAGGAATATATCCGGCCCGCGTTTACCCTTGTCGAGTCCGATCTCCCCGACTGCGCAGAAGGAAAACGTTGCCATTATTGCAGAAAGTGATTCCAGCCATCCGGCCGGGGCGGAAGCTGCATGCCAGGGGTGCAGGCCGAAGAAAGGGACTATCGCCCGATCGGATGCCAGGTCTTTCAGAAGTTGAAAATTGAGCGGCGAAGTGGAATCGCAGAATATGCGTTTTATCCCGACGGAAGAAGCCTCGCGCAGTAATTCAACCGCGGCGGCTGCTCCGCAATCCTGTATATGCGAATGCGCGTCCTGCATCATAACCTATATGATAACCAAACCCGCCGTTAAAGGCAAGGGTAGAAAAGCCTTTTAATCCCGGCAACTTGACAAAGGCAGAAAACGATGGTTAAATATTAAAAATAATCGTTTGGGTGTATTGTTGAAAGGTGGCGTGTAGTGATTAAAAGAATCGTTCTCGCGGTTTTAGGAGGCGTTTCAATATTGTTTTCCGGATTGAACGACTGTTTTGCCGAGGATATTACTGTTACTACCTATTATCCTTCGCCTAACGGCATCTATGATCAGTTACTGGCCAGTAAAATGGCTGTCGGCGATATGAACGGCGACGACAGTTTAAATGCTTCCGATATACCGACCACCAGCGGTAATCTATTCGTCAAAGGAACGATCGCAGTAAACCGGACCACCCCTCTTAGCGGCGCGGACTGGAACCTGATAAAACTGGACCTTAATGGCTTCGGGCTGGCAGCCGACAGCAGTGCTTCGGTATTATTCGGTCCGGCTGCAGGCCATTCTGTCATAGAATTGCGTGAGATAGACAATTCAGGAACGCCTTATATCGATTTTTCCAACGATAATAGCGTGGATTATGACGCCAGGATTATACTGCTGGATAATAATGAATTGAATATTCAGGGTGCCAACCTGGTTATAGGAGATGCCAATACCACACCGGCCCTGGAATTGTACGTAAACGGCAGGATAGGCTGTTCCAATCCGCAGGCCTCAGCGACAAAGCACGTTTTTGATGTCGCTGAGATCATGCCTGTGGAAGGGGAAGTGTCACCGGGTGATGTCGTCGTGCTGGTAGCGGGGAAGGACCGTGTGTTGTCTCGTGGAAAAGTCCCTTATGACCGTCTGGTAGCCGGAATAGTATCATCCGAGGAAAATTCGGCAAAGAGCACGGCCATTTTTTTAATAGGAAACAAGCAGGACGCTTTGCGCAAGACCGGCAGACAACATGAGTTTGTTACAATTGTCGGACAAGTGGCGGTTAATGTCTGTCTTGAAAACGGTACCATAGAACCCGGAGATCTGCTGGTTACCTCTTCCGTTCCCGGATACGCGATGAAAGGGACGGATCAGCAGAAGATGTTTGGAGCGGTTGTCGGTAAGGCAATGGAACGTTTTGCGCCGCAGGCCCCTGCGCAGGATAAAGGGCAGATCATCGCACTGCTTTCATTACAATAATATACATTATATTGTTATATTAAATACTTTAGGTTTTGATTGTATTTGACAAAAACCGCGCTTTATTGTAGTATAGAAAAATTCTACTGAATATTTAATTGAGCGGAGGCGGAAATGGGCAAAATGACGGTAAAAGATATCGACTTTAAAGGCAGAAACGTTCTGATGCGGGCTGATTTTAATGTGCCGCAGGACGCTTCGTTGAACATTACCGACGACACGCGTATCCGCGCCACTCTGCCGACAATAGAATATATCCTGAATAACGGAGC
>JBAZDY010000019.1:0-21153 GCA_041654215.1 Candidatus Omnitrophota bacterium | reverse complement strand
CATAGTAGATTCCAGGAATACTTTGGTGATATTGGAAAATTGCTTCAGCGGTAATCTAATTACCGAACTGTCGGCTTGTGAAAGAAGCGATTCGCTGCTTGTCTTGACGGCGTCAGGGGCGGGGGAGACATCGACTACACAAGGAGGGATCTCTTCCTTAAGTTGTAAGAAAAGCGGTGACAGTCTCGAATGCAGCATTGAAATGGGTGAATTCCACACATACAGCATAGATCTGTTGAAGGGATTGTTATCGAATGAAGCGGACACGGATGGCGACGGGATAACGAGTTTTGAAGAAGCGCATACGATAACCGCCCCGGAAATGACAGTGCGCTTTACCGATCATCCGCAGATATGGGATGGAAATGAAAACTGTCAGATAGCCATAGACCTGTCGCGGATAGACGGATCTTCTTCCATCGGCGCTAACGCGGACAACGATTGCGCTGCCTTGGCGTACGCGTATCTTGCCGCGAGAGATTCCGGGGAGGAGATTTCCGAAAAGGGATTCTTCGGGTTAGCGGATAATTTCAAGGCGGCTTCCGGTATGAATGAAGACGGCGTGAGCATAGAGCAGATGTTGAAAGGGTTCTACAGCTTGGGTATGAGTTACAAGTATGAAGAAGTAAACAGCCTGAAAGGGCTTGAAGCGGGCGCCGTGATCCTGACGGAAGAAGACGGTATGCTTCATGCGATGGTTCTTGCCGGCAACTCCGGCCCGCGGGCAGCAGTTTATACCTGCGAAGAAGGCTGGAACAAAGGAGGAGTCGAGCTGGAAAATATCGATCCTGAAGACCTGACAGTCAAAGGCGCGTTGATCCCCGCCGGGACGGATGCTTCGGGATTAGCCAGGAGCAGGGAGATCACGATATCGGTATCCAGTCCCGGGCCGATATTTTACAACAACGAAAGGTCATATTTATATACCGAGACTTATTTCAACGCCGCCGGCGGGGTTACAGGCACAACCAGCCATACGGAGGAAAACGATGCGTATTTCAGCGGCAGCTTTAGGAAGGTAGCGGCAGACGGCGGCACTGGTTTGTATTGTTGGTGGACCGCGCTAAGCCCGTATGCCCCGGTAGGTACCACTCAGGTTTCATTGGGGACGGAATTGAAAGCAGACGGCAGCGGGGCGGTAGATTTCGAAGACATGAATAGTAAGTTAAACGACTGGGGATGGAGTTCGAAGCTGGCTGCGCCGGATGCCGAAGATCTAAAACAGGGTGATATCGTCAAAATGACGATGGACGGAGAAGGGCATTGCGCGACGGTGTTGGAGGTGAACGCTCAAGGGATACTGCTCATGGACAACACCGGGGTGAAGGTGTATGAATTGCAGGATTTCGAGGATAATTATTTCTCCGGCAAAGCCATAACCGATATTTCCAAGACGTACGCCGGTGAGTCCTCCAGCGGTGACAGTCAGCTTTCCTGGGGAGAAAAAGCGGTTGTTTGGGTGGCGAGGCTTCTGGGCTTGAGCGCATCCGCCGCGGAAAGCGATTACCGGCAGTACGGTTCCCTTTCCTCGCTAATTATGAATTACGGCGAGCAATTCCAGTCAATGGATATAGATAAAGAAGATGCGGCAGCTAATCTGGCGTATATGCTGGGAGGATATTATTCAGCGGATAATTTGAAGCAGGAATTAACAGTTGACGGCAAAGAAGGGACAACCGTGGGCAGGATGCTGGAAGTGGCGCAGAACCACGGGTTGTATCTGACGCCGGTCGTGACGCCGATGATAACCGGGGGAACAGGCGTGAATGTATATTCCAGTTTGCCGCAGAACAGCCTGGTGATTAATGCTTGGGAAGAGGACGGGAAACAAAAATACGGTTCGTATGTACTTTTGGAGAACAAAGCGACCTCCGCGGATACCGTTTACAGCACGGTTTACGATAAAGACGGCACAACAGTCAGGACGGCGGAATCCTATGCTAATGACTGGACAGGTTTTGCTTTTGTGCCTACCCAGGGGATGATCCCGAATATCCTGTCGAGTGTATACAGTTCGGCCAGAGAGATGGCTTCGGAATATATGATCAGTAAAGCCGGTAAAGACGCTGTTGTAGGTCAGGTTCAATATACATATTCTGAAGCGGATGATGGCGAAAGCGGCTGGGACCGGTTTATATATCCTTTTTCCCTGCCGAATGGAGATTCCGGCAATATTCAAATTCTGATGACGTGGAGGTATGAGGGGGAAAGAGAAATCGACCAGACACAAGTGACATATGTGTTGAATGGAGAGGTCATTGACGGCCAGAGGTTTGAAAGCTGGGGGCTTAGTGCGAATGAAGTATCCAACGGAGGAAAGCCGTCCAAATATAATTCTTTAATGAATGATATACTAAGTGACAGGTTGGACAACCTGTTGGTTACCGCCAGGGATACGGGCCGCAGTTACGGCGGTGCTGAGGGGCCGCTGATTATCAGTGACAGTCAGGCATTCAAAGACGAAATACAGAGTTGTCTGAATGACTTAAAGGCTGAGTCCCCGGAATACTATAATTTGATTAACCAAAACGTTCTGGTTATCACCTCTGAAGTTACCGATGCGGGAGGAGCTTACTTTGGTTCAGGGGTATTTGCTTTGAGCGCGGAAGATGTGGCCGGTTCCGGCCATTGGTGGACTTTGGGAGCACTGGTGCATGAGTCGACACATGCAAAAGATTTCAAGGATGGTTTGGAATATGATCCGGATACGAACGGGAAAGACTGGGAGGTAAGAGCTGTGACTGCCGAACTGGCTGCGTTAAAGGCGGTAGGGGCTTCGCAGGAAGCTATCACTGCCGCCGAACAGGAGTTACAGTCCCTCGACGACAGCGCGACCGCGGCGAGGTGGTGGAGTCCCAGTATTCCGCATTTTTTTCTTTTGGCTTCAGATGTAAGTGATTATGCGTACGAGGCTTCCCACGACGGCTGGAGCGCGGATAAGATCGGGCGGTTTATAGCGGAGTTCGATTCCAAGGCGGTGGTGGAGGACGGCGGCAAGTACGAAGGGGTCTTCCAGAAGGCAGGAGAGTATTTGAAAGAGCATTACAACGCGGATTTCGACTGGACGCCGTCGAATGTGCAGATAAAAAGCATAGCATCACAAGATATAGAGATGGGTCTTCATGACGACAGGGTTGATTATTCCGATTTTACTATGCTGACGGACATACAGTCTGGAGTGCCGGTTATATATGCCAGGGATGGTAAAGTGACCGTTGAAGAGTTAATCCATGAATTCGGCGAAACGGAATTGGGCTGGACGCATGAGCAGGCGGCTGCTGCGGGACAGGCATACAAATACTACAGCAAGGCGGAGGAGTTAGAGGGATTAAGTGGCGAGGAAATCACAGTAGCGGGGTCGGAATTCAGCAAAACAGGAGGGGAGGTGAAACTCGGCTATAATTCTGTGAATGATATTATGGGAGGGGAATTGTTTTATGAAAGCTCGGATGGTTCCACCTTGTCGAGATTTCCCTATATCCTTCCGGAAGATAATGGCGGACAGTATGGCTGGATAGACATTATCAGCGATTACAATAGTAATAAAATATCGGTTAACATTTTTGTCGCCAATACATATCAATACCTCGAAGGGCCTGAGTATTCATATAGCATGTACTACGACAATCGTTGTGACGATGCCGAAAACAGTGATTTTATGAGCATGTCCAATCGTATCACGGATGCCGTGACTAAATCATATAGCGATTATGCCGTTGCTCAAGGACACTCCGCCGGGGCACGTCCGATAGTTATCAGTGAGGATGAGGAATTTGTGGGGCAAATTAACAGCCACCTTGATTTTATCGAACAGCATGACGCCGTTTCTTATAAGAGGATATGTAATAACATAAATGTTATCACGGATTGTGAAATTGAATATGGAGCTTGGAATTTCGGCGGCTCCGGAATAATAGCTGTGAATAAGAATAATGTGTCTTCAAGTGGATTCAGCTGGTGGTTAGCCGGTATGTTTGTACATGAATCAAAACATGAAGAACAGAGCCACGCGTTAGGTAATTATGATACGAAAGATATGAAACGAACAGAAGCGCAACTTTTACAAATAGAAATAGAAGCGGTTAATGGGGAAGTGACATTCTACAAAAATGTCGGCGCTCCCCAGGAAGAGATTGATTATCAGATGCAGTTAATAAACGATATCCGCGCAGGCAGAAACCAGTGGTGGGATGAAGATTCAATAGCCTACCCGGAGGTGGTTATTTTGACCGGCAATTTAGCATCTACGGCTTCTGCGGTCTCCTACGACGGCTGGACGGCAGAACAGATAAGCAGTTATATAGAGGCCAGGAAAGCCGAAGGCAAGACCAGCCTGCCGAGCGCCCAACAGCAGGAAGCGGTTAAGACCATCGCGCAAAACGAAGTGGCGCCGGCGTATAGCGCGTTGATTGGTAAAGAATCTGATCTGGATTTGAGCAAAGTGCAGATAGTTACTGGCACGCCGCTTGAGGAGTTTACCGCCTGCGTATATGAAGGCTACCTTTGGATTAACAACGCAGTATTCGATGATGACGGCGCGCTTCTGGCTGATGTCTTATACCACGAACAGGCGGAGTCGGATATCCTCGCCGGTATCGCCGAACCCTCCGAGGAAGACCATAAACAAGCCCACCTTGAGGCTGTAAATGCTGAAGAAGAGTTCGAAAAATATCTTGCGAATATAAATACAGGCGATTCGGCAGGCAGCGGCGACTTTTACACCGATTCCGATTTCAGTATTTCGGCTACGGCGCAGGTGGTTGCATCATCTACGGAGGGAGTGGATCTTGCCGTAGATAACGTAATCCTGCAGGACAGGAATGAATGGCTGGCGAAGATGCTCAACCTGGGCAAAGGCAGCCCTGAGCCGGTTGAACGGATTGAATTGACGCAGACGGCGGACGGGGTGGAATTCCGGTTCGAGAATCCGGATAAAGGGACCAATTATGAATGCTTTTTGTTCGAGCAAGGCACGAACTATAGCGATGACGAAAACGCTCTTGATGTTATATCCATTGAAAGCGGCAGGGAAATAGAAGAAGATTTTGATCTTCAAGTATCAGGCGAATACGCGTTGAAGCTGGTGCCTACCGGTGAAGGAGGCGCGACTGGAAAATACAGCGTGTTTGAGTTCACGACAAATCCTGCCGCCCCAGAGAACGCGGGCCTTGAGATGCGATATTTCAAGGAAACGGGCGTATTGCATTATGATTTCCATAATTATGATGCCGCCGATGATATAGACAGATATGATGTCTATCTGTCCGATCCGTCGGATGAAAACGATAAGATTCAGCTGGGGAGCCAGAGATCAAACGAATGGGATATCGGAAATAGCGACAAACCCGAGCGTTTATGGTCTTTTTTAATGGGAGAGACTACCGGGGAGATCCCTCAATGGATGCGGGAGCACGACAGCCGGGAGTTGCAGGTATGGGTTGTGGCCGTGGCTGCAGACGGCAAAGAAAGTGCACCGCTGATCATGTCGGTGAAAAACGTGACGATAGAGCCGGAAGCGCCCGAATCGGCGCTGAACACTCCTTATTTCTCTCAACCGGAGGGTTCGCTTCTTTGCGGGGTCAAGACAACAGCGATGCTGTTGGGATATTATGGTATATCTCAAAATGAAGCTGAGATTATACGAGGGGTGAAATACAGCGAATCAGGAGGGACGAAAAACAGCAATATAATATCGTATCTGGGAACTTTCGGTGACGTTCAAAACGCAGAGATCACGCGCTTTGAAGATTTGGAAAGCGTTTATGACTCGATACAGGGGCCGATGATCTATTATGAGCGGGAGGCCAATGAAGACGGGCAGTTCTCGGACGGCGTTAATAGTTACTACGGACATTTTATCGTTATCACGGGTATTGACGAGCAGGATAATGTCTATGTGAATGATCCCCTTTGCCAGGCAGGCCCCAGGATATGGACTAAAGAAAGTTTTGAAAAGTTCTTTCTGGAAAGCGGAAGCGATTATTACCATTTAGCGATATATTTTGACAGAAATTAAAGCTAAAAGGAGGTGAGAGAGATGCGCGATATGAGAGTGCAGTATATCGCGGTTTCCCGTGTTTCGGAGGCAGAACAGATAATGTTCCTTTCCTGCCGCGACATATCGGGAAGGGCGAGGCTGTTCTACATCAACAAGGGGGAAGTGAAAACCAAGGCCCGCTCCGGATGGCGGGAGGCCGACCCTTTAACCGTCGGAATGCTGCTGAAGATAGCGGGGAGTTCCATTTATAAACGCCCCACTTACAGGGTGGAGAACCTGTCGCAGGAATTGTGCGGGTAGGCCGTATTCCGGGGACACGATACTTAATCAAGCCGCAGAATGCGGCGCAGGTTACCCTGGGGAGCTTCATTACTCGGTAACGGCTACCAACAGGTCGGAACCAATCTTTCCTCTCCAACGGATACCTCCAATCTTTCCTCCAAATGGATAACACCAATTTTTCCTCCCCTTGATGGGGAGGATGAAGGAGGGGTGGGTGCGCTGTTAAATACAGCGCATAGAGCAATCGAAAATCGAGAATCGAAAGTAGAGAAAAGAAGCATTTCGATTGCGGTCAAATTTCTACTTTCGATTTTCAGAACCAAAAAGTTTATGCTGTCCAGTAAACTTTATAGACAGCGCACTACGGCCTCCGGAAGAAATTCTTATCCAGTGAAAGCATCGTTATCTCCACCACGGTAGGCCTGCCGTGCGGGCAGGTGAACGGGTCGGCGCATTTTAGCAGTTCCTCTGCCAGATACTCCGCTTCTTGGGCCTTCATATCGTATCCCGTCATAAGCGATTGTCTGCACGCCCTTCTTGCCAGCATATCGGTATCGTAAATCTTTGCTTCTTCATCGCAGAGTATATCGCGCACAGCCGCTTCGGGTTGCGCGAGCAGCGCCGGGTGCGAATGGACCGCCACGGTCTCCTTGTCGAAAAGCGTGGTTGAAAAACCGATTTTTTCCAGTTTGTCTTTCAATATTTCCCAGGCCAGTATCTCTTTTTTGTTGAGTCGTATCGTCAGCGGGGTTAGCAGGCTTTGTATTTCTACTCTCCCGGTTGTCATCTGGCGGGAGAGTTTTTCATAGGTGATCCTTTCTTGCGCGGCGTGCTGGTCTATTAACAAGAGAGAGGCTGTAGATTCGAATAAGAGATATTTCTTTTTCAGCGAACCGATAAAACGCGCGCTTTTGAGCGTAGACTTGAGGCCTTCGTTTTTCTCCGCCGAGATCTCCTCTTTGCGCAAGAGCATGGCGCTTTCCTCCTGGGAAAACACGTTCTGGCGTTCCATCGAAGGCGGACGTCCCCCGGAAGGGAAAGGAAATTCGCTCCGCACCCGGTAGGGTTTGTTGCTTTCCGCGATCCCGTCTTCCTTCTCTCCTGACGCTTTCGGATGAGGAGTATTTACTCCGGGAAAATGCGGCGGTTCGCCGTTGAAATGAAAACTGGATATCTGTTGTCCGAACTGTCTGGCAGGCGAGATGTTCATCAGGGCATGCTCACAGCAGTTTCTCAGCAGTAGAAAGATGTTGCGCTCGTCCTTGATCCTGATCTCGCGTTTGGCGGGATGCACGTTAACGTCGATATTCTCCTGCGGCAGGCGCAGATGGACTGAGAAAATAGGGTTGACTCCGTCCGGCATAAGCAGGCGATAAGCTTGGTTGACGTGGAAGGATATCTCTTTCGAATATACCGGCCTGCCGTTGACAAAAATAAACTGCATATCGCGCCGTTTTCGTTGAAGATTGATGTTACCCAGCACAAGGTGTATATTCAGGTGTTCCTGCGGGAAGACTTTCTGCGTCTCGATAAGATTGTCGGGCTCGAGGTTCAGCGCCGCCGCCATCCTTTGCCTATGGCTGTCGTGTTTCTCGAGCTCCAGCAGTATCTTACCATTGGATACGAGCTTGAATTCCTTGCCGGGATAGAGCAGCGCGTAAGGCATAAAGACGTCGATTATTTCGTTAGTCTCCGTGGTATCACTCTTCAAGAACTTGCGTCGCGCCGGGGTGTTGAAAAAAAGCTCTCTTATCTCGAGTGTCGTGCCGTAGGAGACCCCGGCAGGCGCCGATTTTAGGCGTTTGTTCCCGCGCAGGTGTATCTCCCATCCGGCGTCGTTGTCTCTTGTCCGGCTTTGCAGGAGCACGTCCGAGACCGAGGCGATGCTATAGAGGGCTTCTCCCCTGAATCCCAGGGACCCGACCATATAGATATCCTCGGCCTTGGCTATCTTGCTGGTGGAGTGCCGCTGGAAGACGTTGTCCATGTCTTCCGGTTCTATGCCGCATCCGTCGTCGCGCACGGAGATCAGTTCCTTTCCGGCGGATTTGATCTCGACTTCGACGCGCTCGGCGCCGGCATCCACTGAATTCTCCATTAATTCCTTGACCACGGAAGCCGGGCGTTCGATGACTTCCCCGGCCGCTATTTTACTGATTACTTCAGGAGGTAACTGGTGAACTTTTGCCATTTTTCTCCGCTATCCTTTTTAGCTGTTGAAGTTTGTTCAGCGCTTCCAAGGGCGTTAGGGAATCTATGTTGGTTTCTTCGAGCGCCCTGCCTATTTCCTCGTAACGCCGCGCTTCTTTGTTTTCCTCTTCGAATATGGCCAGCTGCCGTTCGGTTGACTTGCGGCCGTGGCGGATGGTCTCCTGCAGGCTGCCGTGCAGTTCGAGTTTCGCCAGTATCGCCCCGGCGCGGGAGACTGCTTCTTTCGGGATGCCTGCGAGCTTTGCCACGTAGATGCCGTAACTCTGGTCGCTGCCCCCGGGTATTATCTTGTGCAGGAATATGATGCGGTCGTCCCATTCTTTTACCGAGACGTTATAATTTTTCACCCCCGGGTATTCCTCGGACAGCGCGGTCAGCTCGTGGAAATGCGTGGCGAAAAGTGTCCTGATTTTTCGCTGCTGCAGGAATTCCGCCACCGCCCAGGCGAGGCTGAGCCCGTCGTAGGTGCTTGTGCCGCGCCCGATCTCGTCGAGGACTACCAGACTGCGCTCGGAAAGATTGTTCAATATCCCGGCGGCCTCGGTCATCTCCACCATGAATGTGCTCTGTCCTTTGCTGATCTCATCGTGCGCTCCGATGCGGGTGAATATCTTGTCTACTATACCGATGCGCGCCTCTGCCGCCGGCACCGCTCCTCCCATCTGCGCCATAATAACCAGCAAGGCGGTCTGTCTTATATAAGTGGATTTCCCGGCCATGTTCGGCCCGGTGAGTATTATGAGCTGGTTCTCGTTGCGGTCGAGCAGTGTGTCATTGGGAATAAAGGCGTTGCCGGTGAGTTTTTCCACCACCGGGTGGCGTCCGTCTTTAACGTGAATTTCCTCTCCGGAGTTTACCTCCGGGATGATGTATCCGGGCAGGGATGCGGTAGCGGACATCGAATACAAGGCGTCGAGCGAAGCGATGCCGGAGGCCGTTTCATGCAGGGCAGTGGCGTCTTTCAATACCTGGGCGCAGAGCTCGTTGACTATTCCGCGTTCTATCGCCGCGATCTTTCCTTGGGCCGTCAGGATTTTCTCTTCGAATGCCTTCAATTCTTCGGTGACAAAACGTTCGGCATTGGCAAGGGTCTGTTTTCGCGTGAAATGGGGCGGGGTATTCTTCAAATTAGCGCGCGTGACTTCAATATAATAACCGAACACATTGTTGAATCCTATCTTCAGGGAATTTATCCCGGTTTCTTTGGCCTGCTGCGCCTGGTAGGATTGCAGCCATTGTCTTCCGTTTTCCTGCAGGTCGCGCAATTCATCCAGTTCTCTGTGGTATCCCGGGCGTATGACTTTTCCCTCGGAGAGCGAAAGAGGCATCTCCGGGTTGATGGTCTGTTCAAGCAATTCTCTTATGCGCTCGGCGTCCTTGAGCCGGAGTAGTCCGGTGTTTTTTTCTGCTTCGGAGAGTAGCGATTGCAGTGCCGGCACGCGGTTAAGCGCGTTGCGCAGGGCCAGCAGGTCTTTAGCTCCTCCGGAACCGCAGCTAAGCCGTGAAAGATTTTTTTCTATATCGGGAGTGTTTTTGAGCGTCTTGCCCAGGTCATCTCTCAGCATAGGATCGTTCTTCAGGATGCTCACCGCCTGCTGGCGGTTTTTGATTTTTTCCGGATCGCTCAACGGCCGGTAGAGCCATTCTTTGAACATGCGCCTGCCGAGAGGAGTGACGGTGCGGTCGAGCGTCTGGAAAAGTTCTTCCAGCTCCAGCCCGTAACAGGCGGCGGGGGAGATGAATACGCTGCCGGTTTCGGAATACAACGCAAGGCGGTCGATGTGCTTCAAAGAAGAATGATGCACGCTTTTAAGATACTCGAGAAGCGCTCCTGCCGCGGATACCGCCGCGGAGATTTCCTCTATGCCGAAACCTTTCAAGTTGCTTGTCCCGAAATGCTCGGTTAAATTCTTTTCCGCGATCTCCGGGTTGAAATTCCAGTTTTCATAAGGGCTGAGAGAGAGTCCTTTATTTTTCAATAGCGGGTGCTCTAATAATTCTTTTACCTGCTGTTCGTCCTGCTGGGGGAAAAGGCATTCGAAGAGAGGCAGTTTCGCCATTACCGTCACCGCGGTTTCTTTACCGGTAAAACGCGCCAGATGGATTACCCCTGAAGACGCTTCGGAAAAAGCCAGGCCTATACCGTCTCTGCCCGGATATACACAGCAGGTGAAACGCTGGTCGTTGCTGGTTTCATCTATGAAAGTGCCCGCTGTAATTACCCGGATCACCTCGCGTTTCACCAGCCCCTTAGCGAGTGCCGGGTCTTCAACCTGTTCGCATATAGCGACTTTGAAACCTGCTTTAACCAATTTTGCCACGTAATTGTCCCCGGCATGATAAGGAACTCCGCACATCGGCATCCTGCCCGCCTTGCCGGCGTCGCGGGAAGTTAGAACCACCTCCAGTATAGGGCTGGCGGTTTTGGCGTCTTCCATGAACATCTCATAGAAATCGCCAAGGCGGAAGAAAAGAATGCAATCGGGATATTTTGCCTTAATTTTCTGGTATTGCTTAAGCATAGGGGTCAAATTTTCCATAACCCACATTTTATACCTGTAATTCCGGGGACACAATACTTAATTACAGCAAGCTGTTATTTTTGTCGCCCACAATTAAGTATTGTGTCCCCGGGATTAAGTAATTAAAAGGGAATTTAAAGGAATTAAAGGAATTAAAGGTTGCCTTGTTTTTTCCGCTGTGTTATCATAACGCCACCGGTAGAGATGTAAACATTATTGTTCAACCCGTTTCTTATATCTTTCAACAGGTTATGAATGATCAAAAAGGCCAACGCTGCGGCGTAGTCTGTATAGTCGGCAGACCAAGCACCGGAAAATCCACACTGATGAATACTCTCCTGGGGGAGAAGGTGGCGATAGTCTCTCCGGTCCCGCAGACGACCCGTTACCAGGTGCGCGGCGTGCTCACCGAAAAACGCGGACAGATCGTTTTTCTCGACACCCCGGGGATTTATCTCTCCCGCAACAAACTCGGCCGGCACATGCTTAGCGATATAGACAGCGCCATCGAAGGAGCAGACGTGATAATCCACCTGGTGGACGCCTGCGAACGGCTCGGCCGCGAAGAAGGCATGATCATAGAGAAACTCAGCGGCAGGAAAACCCCGGTGGTCCTGGCGATGAACAAGGTCGACCGCAAGGTTGCCTATATGGACGGTTACATCAAAGAATGGGAGAAGGCGCTCGGCAAGCCGGTGACGGAGACGGCGGACAGGTTCGTTCTGATGCCGGTCTCCGGGATGGCCGGTATCAATACCGACAAGCTGGTGGACGTCCTATTCGGGCTGCTGCCGGAAGCGCCGCTGCTTTATCCGCCGGAAGTTCTTACGGATTTTCCCCAAAAGCTGGCGATCGCCGATATCATCAGAGAGAAATTCTTTCTTTTCTTGAAAGATGAAATACCGCATTCCCTGGCAGTGTATGTGGAGGAAACGGCGCAGAGGCGGGGTAAAGTGATGTTTATATCCGCGGTCGTGCTGGTGGAGAGGGATTCGCAGAAGTCAATAGTCATCGGTAAGGGCGGCAGTGTTTTGAAAAAAGCCGGGGAGACGGCCCGTTCCGAACTGGAGACGCTGCTGGACAAGAAGGTCTTCCTGCAGATGCATGTAAAGGTCCGCGAGGGATGGCAGGATGATCCGTATATATTGAAGGACCTGGGATACTGAGCAGCGCGGAAAGAGGCAGCCATGTTTGAAATTCTAAAGAAAGAAATCGACGGAGAGCTCGTGAAACTCCTGAAAAACGGGCGTTTCCGCAGCCTAAAAGCCATATCTCCTTCCCTTGAACGGGCCATTTGCGAGTTTATCGGCAGGGACGGCAAGCGTATCCGTCCGATAATGCTGGCGGTAGGTTATCTCGGCTATGCCGGCAAACCGGCGCCGGGGTTGTATACCTCGGCTCTATCCATCGAGCTGTTGCACGATTTTATGCTCATCCACGACGATATCATCGATAAATCAGACCTGCGGCGCGGTAAACCGGCTATGCACGTCCTCCTGCGTAAAGGTATCAGAGGCGCCTCGAAGGTCAAATTCAGCGGGCAGGATCTGGCGATCGTGGCCGGCGACGTGGTTTACGCCATGGCCATTCACGCCTTCCTGGAGGTCAAGGTGGATATGAAATACAAAGAACAGGGCCTGCGTAAATTCGTGGACGCCGCGCTTTATACCGGCGCCGGGGAATTCATTGAACTGCTTTTGGGAGGAGAAGATATCAGCCGTGTTAAACTCGTGGACATATACAAGATATACGATTATAAGACCGCCTACTACACATTTTCCTGTCCGTTGTCCGTGGGCGCCATCCTGGCTAACGCTCCCGCGTCCGAAATAAGAAAACTTGACGAATATGGCATCTGCCTCGGCAGGGCCTTTCAGATTAAGGATGATATCATCGGTATGTTCTCAAACTCCGATGAGAGCGGCAAACCTTCCTTGAGCGACCTTCAGGAAGCCAAGAAGACGGTGTTGATGTATTACGCCTACCGCATGGGGAATTCCGGCCAGCGCGCCGAGATCAAGACCGTGCTGGCAAAAAAACGGGTTACCTCCGAAGACCTGGCGCGGATGCGCGGGATCATCGCCGGCTGCGGTGCCCTGGAACGCGTCAAGCAAGAGGTCTCTGACTTGCGCGAAAAGGCCGTGAAGATAGGCAATTCACTGCGTATGAGCCAAAGCTACCGAAGGGCCCTTGCCGATTACGCCGAACGTCTGCTCGCCTGTTGATTATTGTCTTGCCCCGTCGCGGCCACGGGTGCCTTTCTCTTTCGCTGACGCAGAGAGCTGCGGCATAAGTGTTTCCCCTGAATAGTCTAAAACGCCCCGCCCTTTTGAGGTATCGGGTTTAAGCCTTAGCTTGCTGGATTATCAAGTGTTCGATTGAGCGGTTATGAGCACGAGACAAGAAAGATGAAAATAAGGCATCGAAAGTCAATTTCATGGAATCCATGACCCGGCGTTAAGACCCTTAAATATTGTTGACGTATTCGACGGTTAAGATAAAATAAGGTTATGTCGGAATACATGGCGGTACTTTTGATTTCCCTTTCCCTGCCGCTGTTCCTCAGTTTTTGGCCTCCTTTAAAATTCTACCGCCGTTTATCAGCGTTTACCGCCGCGATAGGCGCTACTTTGCTGGTTTTCGGCGGCTGGGACGTCCTGGCTGCCGCTCGCGGCCACTGGTTTTTTTGTCCGGAGGCGGTGCGGCCGTTCCGTTTCTTCGGCCTCCCTCTGGAGGAAATACTTTTTTTTGTGGTCATACCGTTCTGCTGTCTTTTTACCTGGGAAACTCTCAAGTATCTGGAACGCAAATTCAGGAAGGCGTGATGCGGGAATATACCCTGCTCGCAATCATTTTTGCCGCGGCGATACCTGTAATGGACAGTATCTTCCGGACCGGGCTGATGAAGCGCCGTCTCTTCTACGTTTTTCTGGCGGTTATCTTTTTCTTTAAACTGCTGGTGAACGGATATCTTACCTCGCGATTGATAGTTATCTATAACCCGGCGATGTTCTCCGGCATAAGGCTGGGCAGCATCCCGCTGGAGGATTTTCTCTTCGGTTTCAGCATGGTCGGCTTCTGCCTGATCGTCTGGGAAAAAGCGCAAAACCGGTGAATATGCCTGTAGTTTCCGGAACGGAAAAAGAGGATCTGCGGATCTGCCGTTCGCTCAACAAAAAGCACGGGTTGAATTATTATTACGCCGCCGCTTTTTTCCCGGAGGAATTGCGCCGTTCCGTATATTCGCTTTACGCCTTCCTGCGCGTCCCCGATGAGATCGTGGATAATAACCGTTCCGGCGCCGGCGGCGAAGAGCGCATAAAGGCAGAGCTTTCCGCCTGGCTGGGCAAGTGGCGCGCCGCCTGCCGCGGGGATGTTTCCGATGAGCCTGTCCTGCGTTCGGCGCTGAGAGTGTTCCGCAGATACAATATCCCCTACGGTTACAGCGAGGATTTTTTTCGCTCGATGTCCATGGATATCGAGAAGCGGGAATACGCGGATTACGGAGAATTGCGCGAATATATGTACGGCTCTGCCTGCGTGGTGGGATTGATGCTTTGTTACATCATCGGTTTCAACGATCCGCGCGCGCTGGAATACGCCTCCTGCCTGGGAGAAGCGATGCAGCTTACCAATTTTCTGCGCGATATAGAGGAAGATTACCGGCAGAGGGGAAGGATATACATGCCGCTTGACGAGCTGGCTGCACATGGGCTCTCGCGTGAGGACATCGCGCGCAGGCGTTTCTCGCCGGCATTCCGGGATTTTATGAAATTACAGGTAGAGCGTTCTGCCGGGCTTTACCGCCGCGCTCAGCCCGGCATCGCCATGCTGGACAAGCGCGGCAGGCTGGCGGTGCGCGTGGCCTCGGCTTTCTACAGCCGCATCCTGGTGAAGATAAGACAGATGGACTATAATATATTCCTCGGCCGCGCCCGCAGCGGGACGGCCGAGAAAGCGGTTCTGGCTTTAAGAACGCTTTTAAATCTGTCCGGAGGGAATATATGAAGAAGAAAGCCGCGGTCATCGGGGCCGGTATCGGCGGCCTGGCTTCAGCCTGCATCCTTGCCAAAGAAGGGTGGGAGGTGAAAGTGTTCGACAATAACCGCAAAGCCGGCGGGCGCTGCAATATTATGGAGGCGCAGGGTTTCGTTTACGATATGGGGCCGTCCTGGTATCTTATGCCGGACATCTTCGAGAAATTCTTCGCGCTTCTCAATGAGCGCGTGGATAATCATCTGGAGCTGGTGAAATTGAGCCCTTCCTACCGGGTCTTTTTTAAAGGGGGAAGGCAGGCGGATTTTTACTCCGACCTCGCGCGCGACGCGCAGACAGCGGATTCTCTGGAACCGGGAGCCGGGCAGAGGCTGGGCGAATACCTGAAGATGGCCGCTTATCAATATAATATCGCCATGGGTAAGTTCGTCTGGCGTAATTACGACTCGCCGCTGGATTTCTTCAACTGGCGCATGCTCAGCCAGGGCGTCAAGCTTTCAGTTTTCAGCCGTATGCAGGATTATGTCGGCAGGTTTTTCAAGAGCCCGGAGATGCAGAAGGTCGCCCAGTACACGCTGGTGTTCCTGGGAAGTTCCCCGTATAACACCCCGGCATTCTACAATATTATGAGCCATGTTGACCTGGATATGGGGGTTTTCTATCCTCAGGGAGGGCTTTACAAGATCGTAGAGGCGCTGGAGAAAATAGCGGCCCGCGCCGGGGCGCAGTTCCATTATAACTCGCCCGTTTCGCGCATACTGACTTATGGCGGCCTGTCCGAAGGCATTGAGCTGGCAGCCGGGGACAAGGTGCCCGCGGATGTCGTTCTCTCCAACGCGGACATTTACCATACCGAGACGGATTTGATCAAAGAACAGCGTTTGCGCAGTTACAGCCGGCGTTACTGGCGAACGCGCGTCGTCGCTCCTTCCGGGCTTGTGCTTTATCTGGGGGTGAAAGACAAGATACCTTCGCTCGCCCATCACAACCTGTTATTCAGCGCGGACTGGAGGAAGAACTTTTCCGACATCTTCGATGAGCCGCGCTGGCCGCGGGCCCCTTCTTTTTACGTCTGCTGCCCTTCCAAGACCGACCCCGCCGTCGCGCCGCACGGCAAGGAGAACCTGTTCGTTTTCGTGCCGATCCCCGTCGGACTGGAATACGGGGCCGGAGAACTATCCGCCTATACGGACAGAATACTGAACATAATGGAAAAAGAAATGAATATCCCGTCCCTGCGGTCAAGACTGCAGGTCAAACATCATTTTTGCGTGAAGGGTTTCGTCTCGCGTTACCACAGCTTCCGCGGTTCCGCGCTCGGGCTGGCGCACACTCTCGGACAGACCGCGATGTTCAGGCCGGCTAACAGGAGCAGGAAAATACGCAACCTGTTTTATGCCGGAGGCAACACCCTCCCCGGCATCGGCGTGCCGATGTGCCTGATCAGCGCCGACCTCGCCTGCAGAAGAATCCTCTCGGGAACATATAGAAGTATGGCTCAACCTTAAAGGTGTTCGCTTTATATGCCATGCTGAATACCGGACTTTTTTAAAAAGGATGTGTGTTTGCTGCGGTATAAGGTTTATCGCCGCCGCCGCGGTCTGGAAACTATTGTTTGTGTCAAATTTTTCGGGGGAGCGAATAGAAAAATACTCCCGGCTATCGGGCCGGGGCCGGGGAATAAATATGCCTTAAGCTTAAAGGAAGTTTATGGTAGAATCGGTGTTATGAAACGCGTAGTTATAGTCGGGGGAGGATTTGCCGGGCTGGCTGCTGCCGGGATATTGTCCCGCCGCGGCAAGAAGCTGGAAACGGTACTGGTGGACAGAAGGCATTGTTTTAATTTCTTGCCTCTGCTGCCGGACGTTCTGGGCAGAGGCATCCCGGCTGAATTGATGGCTTATCCTTTTAAGGATATCTGTTCGGGATTAAAGGCGCGTTTCATTCAGGATATCGCCCAGGCGGTCTCACCCGACGGCAAAAGCCTGCGTCTGGGAAGCGGGTTGAATATCGATTGCGATTATCTACTGCTTGCCTGCGGCACGGAAACCGATTTCCGCGGAAATGTTTCCCTGTCCGAGTCAACTTATAAACTCGACAGTGTCTCCGACGCCCTAAAACTCCGCCAGGCCATCGAAATCGGTTGTTACGATAATTACCTGGTTGCCGGAGGAGGTTATACCGGCATCGAGATCGCTTCCAATCTTTCGCTTTTTCTGCGCGAAAAACGGCGCAGGAGCCGAATAATCATCGTAGAGAAATCGCCGTCGATTCTGAGCCCGTTGCCGGAATGGATGAAGGCTTACGTTAAGGACGACCTCGCCGCCTTCGGGATAGAAGTGAAGACGGGGTTTTCCATCACGGAGACACGCGCCGGCAGGAGCGTGCTTTCCGATGGAAGTGTTTTCGGCAATAGCATCGTGGTCTGGGCGGCCGGGGTAAAGACGCCGGATTTTATAGACCGTATTCCCGCACGGCGCACGCCGCAAGGCAGGTTGAAGGTAGATGAATGCCTGCGTATATCCGGGAGGTGTTTTGCCGCCGGGGACAACGCCTGTTTCTCCGCAGGGCAAGGTTGTTTGCGCATGTCGGTGCAATTCGCCATCACCCAGGGCGGATCCTGCGCAGGAAATATCCTCAACGATATGGATTCGCTCCCGTCGAGAAAATACCGGCCTTTTGACCCGGGCTATATTATCCCAATGGCAGACGACCGGGCCTGCGGGATAATATTAGGCCGTCCGGTGCGGGGCATATTGCCCGTGTTCACGCATTATTTGCTTTGCGTCTGGCGGAACCGCGGGTTGAAAAACCGTATCCGTCTCGCCCTGCTCATGCTTAAAAAAGCGGTAAGATAAAGAAGTATGAAGCAGCGAATATCCTTTTTATCCAAAATAAGTATTGAAAAAACCGGATCAAATCTTTAAGATTGTCTCTTAGAATCGGCTTGAAAAGCGGAGATTCCTGCGGTTTGATTAAATCTCGGCTGTCGTGTATCGGTATTTAAAAGGCGAAAGTCGAAATTTGACCGCCCGCCACTAAAGTTTCGGCGGGCTCTGTGCGCTGTCCATAAAATTTACTGGACAGCGCACCCACCCTTCCTTCATCCTCCCCATCAAGGGGAGGAAAAATTGGAGGTGCCCATTCGGGAGAAAAGATTGGTGTTATCCATTCGGAGGAAAGATTGGTTTCGACCTGTTGGTAGCCGTTACCGAGTAATGAAGCTCCCCAGGGGGAGCTTTCCAAATTAACCCCGTGTCGTAAGATACAGGGGAAATCTCTTCGACATTTTCCCGGCACTCTACGGGGTAACCTGCGCCGCATTCTGCGGCTTGATTAAGTATTGTGTTCCCGGAGTTTACGTTGAAAAATAATTTCATTTTGATCACCGGCGGTGCCGGATATATCGGTTCGCATATGTTGAGACTCTTGCTTGAGCAGGGGAGAGAAGCGGTGGTGTTCGACGATCTATCTACCGGCAGGAGGGAGCGCGTCCCGGAGAGCGTGGAATTCGTGCGGGGCGATCTGCGGTCCGCGCAGGATCTGGAGAAGCTTTTTTCGCGCTTCCGCTTCGATGCCGTTTTGCATTTCGCGGCCTCGATCGTGGTCCCGGAGTCGGTGAGTGAGCCGTTGAAGTACTACGAAAACAACGTCTGGGGATCTGTCAACTTGCTTCGACATTGCCTAAAGCACGGCGCGCGCAAATTCATTTTCTCTTCCTCGGCCGCGGTTTACGGCCAGCCGGAACTGATGCCGGTGAACGAGGAAGCCTCCCTGCGGCCGGAGAACCCTTATGGAACTTCCAAGATGATGGTGGAGCAGATGTTGCGTGACTGCGCCGCCTCCGGGAAGATGGATTATCTGGCTTTGCGTTACTTCAACGTTTCCGGAGCGCACCCGAGCGGCAGGATCGGTCAGCCGCTTGAAGAGGCGACGCATCTGCTTCCCAACGCGCTGAAGGCGGCGGCGGGCGATATCCCGGAGTTGAACATCTTCGGGGATGACTATCCCACGCGCGACGGCACCTGCATCAGGGATTACATACACGTGATGGATTTGGTCCGGGCGCATTTGCTGGCCCTTGACGCGCTGGACAAGGGCGTGAAAAACGCCGCCTTGAATCTGGGCAGCGGCAGGGGATACAGCGTCAAAGAAATGGTCTCGTCCGTCGAGAAAGTCACCGGCAGTCCCATTCCGGTGAAAATAGCCGCGCGCAGGCCCGGGGACGCCGCGGAACTGGTGGCCTCTTACGCCAAAGCCGAAGCGCTCCTTGGCTGGAGGCCCAAGCTCGGCCTGGAACAAATAATCTCCTCGGCGTGGGAATGGCAGCAGAAGAACTTGGGGGACGCTAAACGCAAAAAGGATGAGGTGATAGTGAAAAAAAGAAAATCATCCGGTTAATTAAGGAGTAATCTAAATGTATAACATCTGCGTGATAGGCGCCGGATACGTGGGGTTGGTGACGGCGGCGTGCCTGGCTGAGATCGGCAATAGAGTGCTCTGCGTGGATAACGATCGCGGAAAGCTGGAAAGACTGAAAAAAGGCGGCGTTCCCATTTATGAACCCGGGCTGAATGACTTGATAAAAAAGAACAGGAAGTCCGGCAGGATAAGGTTTATCCACAGCATTAAAGAAGCCACGCGCAAGTCGGATATTATTTTTATTTGCGTGGGCACGCCGGCCAACGCTGACGGCGGCGCGGACCTTTCGGCGGTGGAATATGCGGCGCAGGAGATCGCCGGGTCTATGAACGGCTACAAAGTGATCGTCGGCAAATCCACGGTCCCGGTGCAGACCGGGGAACGTATCCGGCGGACCGTGAAGAGGATAACGCGCGGCAAATACGAATTCGACGTGGTTTCCAACCCGGAATTTCTGCGTGAGGGGCAGGCCATTTCCGATACCATGCATCCCGACCGCATTGTGATAGGGGTGGAAAGCGAGAAGGCCGGGAAGATAATGCGCAGCCTCTACGCCCCAATCAATGCCCCGGTTGTAGTGACCAACATCTCCACGGCGGAGATCATCAAGCACGCCTGCAACGGTTTTCTTTCCACCAAGATATCCTTTATAAACGCCGTGGCCAATCTTTGCGAGCTTGTCGGGGCTGATGTCAAGCAGGTGGCGCACGCCATGGGGCTCGACAAGCGCATCGGCGCCTCTTTCCTCGACGCCGGGGTCGGGTTCGGGGGGTATTGTTTTCCCAAAGACCTGGACGCCTTTATCCATATCGCCCAGAAAAAAGGCTATGACTTTGAACTGCTGAAAGCAGTGCGCAGTATAAACAAGGAGCAGAAGAAAGTCGTCTTCAAGAAAGTAAAAGCTGTGCTCGGTAAAATAAAAAACAAGACCGTCGCCGTGCTGGGTTTAAGTTTCAAACCGAACACCGATGACATTCGTAATTCCATCGCCCTCGAGCTCATAGTTACGCTGCAGCGCGCAGGCGCCAGGGTCCGAGCCTATGATCCGCACGCGATGCCTAAAGCCGCGCGGGAATTAAGGGGGGTGAAGTTCTGCCGTGACGCCTACGACGCCGCCACGGGAGCGGATTGTCTGCTGGTAGTTACTGAATGGGAGGAATTCCGGCGCCTTGACCCGGCCAAACTTAAAAAAGTGATGCGCAGCCGGTTTATCATAGACGGCAGGAACATTCTTAATCCGGAGACAATAGGGCGATTCGGATTCCTATATAAAGGAATAGGGCGCTAAAACAGAGCCGAGCGCACAGTATAAATTAATCAAACCGCAACGAATCAACAGCCCGCTGAAAATCCGCTTATCGGGCTTGGGCATCAAGAAACTTAAATATCCGGCGTTGTAACTGTTTTAGATATAACGCATTATGAGAGACCCGGTCAGTAGAGTCGGTAAGCCAGATGAGAGCCGGTCGTCTTCCTGGAAGCGATTTACCCGGCGCGCCGCAGTTTAATCCCCTAGCCCAGAAATCCCCGGGTTAAAACCCGGTTGCACCTTGGCCAATAGGATGGCCAAGTATTCACCTGTGTGTTACACCTTGGCCAATAGGAATAACACTTTGCCCCTGAGTGGAATTGGGCAAGTGTTCACTCGTGTGAAAGTATTCGCTTGTGCGTGATACCTTAGCTTATCGGAAGGCTAAGTATTCGCTTGTGCGTGATACCTTA
>JBAZDY010000018.1:0-22005 GCA_041654215.1 Candidatus Omnitrophota bacterium | reverse complement strand
ATAGCAATTTTTGAGAACTCGATAATCGAGATTTGACCGCAATCGAAATCTTATTCTCGATTTTCTATTTTCGATTGCTCTGTCCGCCGGAGGCGGACTAAGCCATCCCGCCGATCATCCGGTTGATCGCCTCCCCTGCCGGCACCATGGGGAAAACGTTCTCCTCCGGTTCAATGCGGAAATCTATCATCACCACGTTGTCTGTTTCTATGGCCTTCTTTATCGCCGGCCTCACTTCCTCTTTCTTGGTGACGCGTATGCCCTCGGCTCCGTAGCTTTTTGCCAGCTTCACAAAGTCCGGATTTAGAAGCGTGGTATGCGAATAACGGCGCTTGTAGAAAAGCTCCTGCCACTGTCTGACCATACCAAGATAGCCGTTGTTCAATATCGCGATTTTCACGTTAATCTTGCTGCTGACGCAGGTGGCGAGCTCTTGAATATTCATCTGTATGGAGCCGTCCCCGGCTATGTCGAAGACTATTCTGTCCGGATAGGCGACTTTAACCCCCATCGCGGCCGGGAAACCGAACCCCATCGTGCCCAAACCCCCGCTGGAGATAAAAGTCCGCGGATAATCGTATTTATACCACTGCGCCGCCCACATCTGGTTCTGCCCGACCTCCGTGGAGATAAGCGCCTTCCCCTTGCTGGCGGCGTCTATCTGCTCTATCACATACTGGGGCTTGATCCTGCCGCTTTCTTTATAGATCATTGGATACTTCTTCTTCCAGCCGTCCACGGTTTTCAGCCATTCTCCGGTATCGGGACAAGATTTTAACTCCTCCAAGAGCTGGCCGAGAACGTTCCTGGCATCTCCCACCATCGGTATGTCCACCTTAACATTCTTGCTTATGGAAGCCGGATCGATATCTATATGTATTATCTTGGCCGAAGGCGCGAAAACGTCTATCCTGCCGGTGACCCTGTCGTCGAAACGCGCGCCCACTGCTATGATCAAGTCGGACTCCATAATCGCGTGGTTTGCGTAGGCGGTGCCATGCATACCAAGCATACCAAGAGAAAGCTTGTGCGTGGCCGGGAAACCCCCGATACCCATAAGGGTCCAGGTAACCGGCGCGTTTATCTTTTCCGCCAGTTCCCTCAATTCATTGTGCGCTCCGGAAGTGATTACACCGCCTCCCGCGTAGATCAACGGCCTGCGCGCGGAAGAGATCATCTTCGCGGCTTTTTTAACCTGTCCGGGGTGCCCGAAAAGCGTGGGACGGTAACTGCGGATGCAAACCTGTTCTGGCCAGACGAACTCGCACTCCTGCTGCTGCACGTCAACCGGGATATCCACAAGCACCGGCCCCGGTCTGCCTGTGGAAGCGATGCAGAAAGCTTCCCGGATAATCAATGCCAGGTCCTTAACATCCTTCACGAGATAATTATGTTTGGTAATGGAACGCGTTATGCCGGTAACGTCCGCCTCTTGAAAAGCGTCGTTGCCGATCAGCGAAGTCTTCACCTGTCCGGTAATGGCGACCACGGGTATGGAATCCATATAAGCCGTGGCCAGACCGGTGGTCAGGTTGGTAGCCCCCGGCCCCGAAGTGGCCAGGCAGACGCCGGGCCTTCCTGTGGCGCGCGCGTAACCGTCTGCCGCGTGCGCCGCCGCCTGTTCATGCCTGGTGAGCACGAAGTTAAAACCGGCATCGTAAAGGCTGTCGAATATCGGCAGAACGGAGCCGCCCGGATAACCGAAAATCACTTCGGTATTCTCCCGTTTCAAACACTCGATCAGTATGTCCGCGCCCTTCATTTTCATTGTAAAGCGTCCTTCTTCCTTCATGCTTCGCCCTTCAGTCTATCGGCTATGGACTTTCTTCACTTTACCGCACACCTTGCCGGCAGAAAGCACCGCGCCGCGGTCGGCAGAAAGGACCATAGCGGAATATCTGGCAAGGTACCCTTTGGTTATCTTTGGAGGAACGGGCTTCCAGCCGCGGAACCTTTTGGCGATCTCCGTCTTCGTCAACTTGACTTCCAGTTTCCTGGCCGGGATATCTATCTTTATTATATCATTCTCGCGGATAACGGCAATAGGCCCGCCGCTGGAAGCTTCCGGAGAAACATGCCCTATGCAGGGTCCTTTTGTCCCGCCGGAGAACCTTCCGTCGGTGATCAAAGCTACCGAGTCCGCCAGCCCCATTCCGACTATGGCGGCCGTGGGCGCCAGCATTTCGCGCATGCCGGGGCCGCCCGCCGGGCCTTCGTATCTGATGACAATCACTTCTCCGCCCTTGATCTTCCCGCCGAGGATGGCCTTCATCGCTTCCTCTTCCCTTTCGAAGACCCTGGCCCTGCCCTCGAAACGCATCATCTTCGGACCGACCGCGGCCTGTTTTACCACTGCTCCGTCCGGGGCGAGATTCCCGTAAAGAACCGCGATCCCGCCTTCCTTATGATACGCCTTGTCGAAAGGCCTTATGACTTCCTCATCGAGGATAGCGGCGCGGGAGGCTATGCTATGGACTTTCTCTCCGCTGACCGTGATAGTATTGTATAGCTTATCCCGGAGACGGCGCATTACCGCCGGTATCCCTCCGGCGAACTCCAGATCTTCCATATAATGCGTGCCGGCCGGTTCGATATTCGTGATGTGCGAAGTGCTCCTGCTGATACGGTCGAAAGACCGCAAATCCAGATTTATTCCGGCCTCCTGCGCGATCGCCATCAAATGAAGCACGGTATTGGTGGAACCTCCGAGAGACATATCCACCATTATGGCGTTCTCCAGGGATTCCCGGGTAATGATATCGCGGGGAAGGATATTCTTGCGCACGAGCTCCACCACTCGCTCACCGCTGGCCTGGGCGATACGGCGCTTCTTGGCGGAAACTGCCAGCGCCGTCGCGCAACCCGGCATGGATATACCCATCGTCTCCAGCAGGCAGGCCATGGTATTGGCAGTGTATAACCCCTGGCAGGAACCGGCGCCGGGGCAAGCTTCCATTTCCAGACACTCCAGCTCCGAAGGAGTAATCTCGCCCTTCTTGGCGCGGGCAAGCGCCTCGAAAGTATCGTGCACGAACGCCAGCTTGCGCCTTCCCAGCCTGCCGCTTAACATCGGCCCGGCGGTCACTACCACCGTGGGAATATTCAGCCTGACGGCAGCCATTACCATGCCGGGAGTGATCTTATCGCAATTGGTCAGGCAAATCAGGCCGTCCAGCTGGTGCGCGTTGCAGACGGTTTCCACACTGTCGGCAACGAGTTCCCTGGACGCCAGAGGATAACACATCCCCAGATGCCCCATCGCGATCCCGTCGCAAATACCGGGTATGCCGAAGAAAAAAGGCACGCCGCCGGCATAACAAATACCTCTTTCGATATATCGCTCGAGGTCGCGCATACCGGAATGACCGGGGATGAGATCGGTGAAAGCGGTAGCCACCCCTATAAAAGGCCTGTCGAAATCTTTCCGGCTCAATCCCGTGCCGTGCAGCAAAGCGCGGTGAGGTACTCTTTCCAACCCCTTCTTGATCATGTCCGAACGCATATCGATCCCTCCTTAAATAAGCGGATAACTTACGGAACGCAGTGAATGAAAGTTATAGCCCGATGTGTCATCGCGCCCGCGAACTTAATCCTGCGAAGCATATAAACTTCTGGCAGAAATTCATATATTTTGCGCAGCAGGATTATATCGAATTTCTACGGACAGAACAATTGAGCAATGGGAATCTGACCGCAACTGCAACTCTCTATTCTTTATTGCCGATTGCTCCGTACGCTGTCATATTTAATCAAACCGCAGAAATCCCCGGCTTTCAAACCGGATTTATCTGTTAGAATAGCACCCTGCCTTAAAGGAGAGGCAGATGTTCACCAGTGTGAAAATGCGGAGCAGACTTGCCCTTAGTTTATCTAAGGGGTACCCCGCAGAGTGCCGGATTTTACCTTGGCCTATCGGACGGCCAAGTATTCGCTCGTGCGAAAATGCCGAAGGGATTCTTCCGGTATCTTACGACACGGGGTTACTTGAGAAAGAAACCCCGGGCTTCAGCCCGGGGAGCTTCCTTTATTGACAACGCACTAATCCGCGCCTTCCCCGTCGTGCACTACCGCCTCGCGCTCCGTTCTCTTGCGCGAGATGACCCTTTTTAAGGTAATATATTTGTTGACCAGCTCCCTGTTGTCTACGTTGTTCAACTGCTTGAACAGAAATTCGAACTTGGCCTCGATCTCCGCGGCGATCGCGTCCTTTATTTCCTTAGGCAAGGCCATTATCTCTTTCTTGAAAGGGCCCAGCGCCTTTTTGCGGGCTTTATAGAAAAACTGTTCCTCGGTCTCGCCTTCCTTGCGCTCCGAAGCGGCGTTAACTTTCAGCCATTCGTATATCTTTGTTTTCAATTCGGCGGGAAAATGCCTGCTGTCCAGGATCATATTCTGGAACTCGGTGGCAAGATGCACTTCCGCTGTCTCCGCGGCCGGAAAATTATGGAACGCCTCGGCCGGCAAAGTGGACGCGCCATGCTGGACCGCCCCCGCCAGGCCGAATTCTTCCCTGGCCAGCTTAGAAAGGGTCTTCAATGTATCGAAATCCAGCTTGACCTGGGCTATACTGCCGTCGGGCAGGACAACGCCTCCGTGCGAAGTCCCAGTCTGGATGCTGATCTTGCTGATCCCTTTGCGCCCCTTGCGCAGCCTCTCGCGGAACCCTTGCATGAACGCGCGCAGGTCTTCGGGAGTGGAATTCTTGGCTCCGACTTCGCCGATCTCCCCGCCGACCGAAACCTCGATGCCGCGCGGCTGCACCTGCCTGATGTACTGGGTGAGGCGCGCGCAGACGTCGTAATTATTGAACTGCTGTTTACGCACTTCGGCTTTGGACAGATCCACAAGCGTGGAAGAATCGATATCTATGTTATAGAACCCGGCCTCCACGGCTTCGGCTATAAGCGCCTTAAGGCTCCCCAGCTCTTTCTCAGCGTCCTCTTTGAATTTCTTGGCGTTGACCTGAAAATGGTCTCCCTGCACGAATACCGGTCCTTTATACCCCTCTTTGATCGCCGCCGCCAGGATCACCGCCGAGTATTCAACCGGGGGCTGCGCCGTGTATCCCATCTCCGACTTTGCGATCTCGAAAATGAAAGCCCCGGAATTATTCCTTATCGCCACTCTAAACATCGCCCTGGCCAGGTCATAGGTCATACTGCGCAGGTTCACGGCCGGAACGGTGAACCCGGAAAACTCGCCTTTGCCGCGGGCTTCGTAAAGCCCCTCGATACTGGAAAGATAAATGCCTTTTTTATAAGCCAGGACCCTGATCTTTGCCGCCAACGCCTTCTTCGCCGCCGCGTCGTCGCTGTTGACCAGTTCCATTACGATCTTGTCGATATCCTGCGGTTTTCTGCCCATTTCCGATTCTCCTTCCCTTGCTATCACCCGGTACTTTACAAGGACGCGGGCGCTGGTCTATGTTTATCAAGTTTATGAATAATGTTGTCCTTCAAGTCAAAAGCTTCAACAGGCGGTAGAGCCCGGCGGTCTTGAATTCCTTCTTACTCACCGCTGTTTCCAGGTCAACCTCGTTCAAATTATCCGAGATCACTCCGACTGCCTTGCCGGCGTGCCCCTGCGCCAGTAGATTCACGGCTTCAGAGCCCAGCCTGGTGGCGAGTATGCGGTCCCTGGCTGAGGGTGATCCTCCGCGCTGCACGTGGCCGAGCACCACTACGCGAGTCTCAAGATCCGTCATAGCTGTTATGCGGCCGGCGATATCGCCGGCACTGCCGGCGCCTTCCGCGACAATAATTATCCAGCTGATCTTACCGCGGATGTTCCCTTCCACGATCTCGTGGCACATGGCGTGAAAATCGGACTGTCCCTCCGGAATCAAAGCCTCCTCCGCGCCGCTGCCCAGCGCCACCTGAAGACAGATATAACCGGAGTCCCTGCCCATTACCTCCACAACGAAAATACGCTCCATGCTGGTGGCCGTATCGCGGATCTTGTCGATCGCCTCCATGGCAGTGTTGACCGCGCTGTCGGCGCCGATGGTTTCGTCGGTGCCGTTTATGTCGTTATCTATGGTGCACGGCACGCCGATACAAGGCACGCCCCATTTGCGCGCCAAAGCCATACCGCCGTGATAAGTGCCGTTGCCTCCCAAGATGACCAGGCCGTCTATTTCATATTTCTTAAGCGTCTCCACGGCGCGTTTCTGCCCGTCTTCCGAAAAGAATTCCGGGCAGCGCGCGGTCTTCAATATCGTTCCGCCCCTGTTTATGATGTTTGAAACCGACCGGTGGTCCAACGGTTTCAATTCTTCGTTGATCAAACCGCTGTAGCCGCGGAATATACCGTAGACCTCCAGTTTGTGCGCCGACGCCGACCTGACCACGCTGCGTATAGCCGCATTCATCCCGGGCGCGTCGCCTCCTGAAGTCAATACGCCGATCCTTTTCAAGTGCCCATCTCCCAGCTGGCGAGATATTTCTTTTGTTCGGAGGTAAGCGTATCGATCTTTATCCCCATACTCTTGAGTTTCAAGGCGGCGATACCGCTGTCTATCTCATACGGCACTCTATAAACCTGGTGCTGCAGCCTGCCGTGGTTTACGGCGATGTACTCAAGCGAAAGCGCCTGGTTGGCGAAAGACATATCCATCACGTGCGCCGGGTGGCCTTCCGCGGCGGCGAGATTAATCAAACGCCCCTCCCCAAGGATATACACCCTTCTGCCGCTCTTCAACGTGTATTCTTCCACCGAGTCCCTGATCGCCCTCGGCTTGCCGGATATCCCACGCAGGCCGGCGATGTCTATCTCGACGTTAAAATGGCCGGAATTGGCCACAATGGCCCCGTCTTTCATCAGCTTGAAATGCTCTTTTCTGATCACATTGATGTCGCCGGTTACCGTAACGAAAACGTCGCCTTTGACTGCGGCGTCTTTTATCGGCATTACTTCATATCCGTCCATCACCGCTTCCAGCGCCTTCAAAGGATCGACCTCGCAGACTACCACTTTGGCCGCCATCCCCTTGGCGCGCATCGCCACGCCTCTGCCGCACCAGCCGTATCCGCAGACCACGAGGGTCGCGCCTGCCAGCAGTTTATTGGTGGCCCTGATGATCCCATCCAAAGTGGACTGCCCAGTTCCATAACGGTTATCGAAGAGGTGTTTGGTGTCGGCGTCGTTCACCGCGATTATGGGATAACGCAGTTTATTCTGGTTGGCCAGCGCCCTCAGCCTAATGACTCCGGTAGTAGTCTCCTCCGTGCCGCCCACGACCGGTTTCTTCATATAACGTCCCGGGTTCTGATGGATGGTAGAGACCAGGTCCGCTCCGTCGTCCATGGTGACATCCGGCTGCGCTGCAAGCACGGCTTCTATGTGCCTGTAATAAGTTTTCGTGTCCTCTCCCTTGACGGAAAAAACCGGTATCCCGAGGTTCTTCACCAGGGAAGCGGCGACATCGTCCTGCGTGGAAAGCGGATTCGAGGCGCACAGGGAAACCTGCGCTCCGCCGGCCTTCACCACCTCCATCAATACCGCGGTCTCGGTGGTAACATGCAGGCAACAAGCGACCTTCAGCCCCTTCAAAGGCCTCTCCCTGGAAAAACGCTCCGCGATCAGCCCGAGAACAGGCATATTGTTGCGCGCCCATTCAATGCGCAAAGCGCCCCTGGAAGACAATTTTATATCTTTGACGTCATAATTCATTCTGATCGGCTCCCTGATGGTTGCGGTCCAAACGCGGTTAAATTTTCTTGCCGGCGGCTTTTTTGAGTACCGGAGCTTTGTCAGTGCTTTCCCAGCTGAACTCCGGTTCCGTTCTTCCGAAATGCCCGTAGCAGGCTGTCTTGATATATATCGGCCTCAAAAGATCGAGACTCTTTATCATCCCTTTCGGCGTCAATTCGAAGTTCTCCCGGATCAGTTTCACGAATTCCTGCTCCGAAAGCTTACCGGTGCCGAAACAATCCACCATTACCGCCAGCGGTTCAGCCTTGCCGATAACGTAAGCCAGATGCACCTGGCATTTTTCCGCCAGGCCGGCGGCGACTATATTCTTGGCGATGTAGCGGCACATATAAGCCGCCGAGCGATCGACCTTGGTCGGATCCTTGCCGGAGAAAGCCCCTCCTCCGGGAGAAACCACGCCGCCGTAAGTGTCCACGACGATCTTCCTCCCGGTCATGCCTGTATCCGACTGCGGCCCTCCGACCACGAATTTCCCGGTCTCATTGACATAGAACTTGGTGTCTTTATCTATGAAATCCTTGACCACCGGCCTGCCTATAACCTCTATTATTTCCTCTTTGGCCTTCTTGGTAATGAACTCCCCGCTTGTATCCAGAATATCCTCGGTATGCTGGCATGCCAGGACCACCGAATCCAGCCTTTTCGGATGCCCGTCATGATATTCAACCGTAACCTGCGATTTACCGTCCGGGCCGAGATATTTCAGCGTCCCGTCCTTGCGCACCCTTGCCATGCGCGCCACCAGCTTATGCGAAAGCATAAGCGATAAAGGCATCAATTCCTCCGTCTCGCGGCAGGCGTAACCGGTCATGAATCCCTGGTCACCGGCGCCGCCCCTATCGACCCCCTGGGCGATGTCCGGCGACTGGGTATGTATGGTATTTATGACCGCGCAAGTGTGGTAGTCGAAGCCGTACTTCGGATGTGTATAACCTATATTCTTGAGCACGTTTCGGGTAAGATTGTGGACATCCACGTAGCTTGTCGTGGTAATCTCCCCGCCGACTATCAAAAGCCCCATGGTAACGTATGTTTCGCAGGCGACCCTTCCGTAAGGATCGTGCTTCAGCACATCGTCAAGCACGGCGTCCGATATCTGGTCGCAGACTTTATCCGGGTGCCCTTCGGCTACCGATTCCGAGGTAAAATAATGCTTGCGCGAATTCATTCCTTTTCCCCTTTCGATTACTTGAACGTTGTATGTATATTTACCCGGCCATACTTACTTCCCGGCGGCGCGGAAATACGCATCAGCTTCCCTGTAAGAATCATGATGCCCTATATCATACCAGCGGCCGCCGAAAACAAAACAAAAAACATCCTCTTTGCTTCTCAACCACTCTATGAAGAAACCTACGGCGTCTTTTTTATTACCCTCTTTAAGATACTCATCCACCAGGCCCAGCTTGAAGCCGGGGAGGTAATAAAGGCACATCCCGACCAGCGCCGAGGCCGGATGTGCCGGTTTTTCCTGAAAATCTACCACCCTGCCAGAATCCAGACTGACAACGCCGTATTTCCCGGCTTTTCTCCTGTCTTTGATATCGTAGGCCCCGATGATGACGGCCGGAGATTTACTGGAAGAGAAAACGGCGAATTCCTCGAGTCCGGAGTCGAAAAGATTATCCCCCCCGATTACAAGCAGGTCTTCCGTGATACCCTTACTGCCGATCACAAAATGCAGATCGCCTATGGCCCCCCTGCGCAATTCCGGGGTGGAGGTCAAATCGTCCACCACCGTTACCCGAAGGCTTCCGCTACGCCTCTTAGCCCATCTCTCGAACAAAGAAGCGAATTTGCTGTTGGTGACCACGATGATCTCGTCCACGCCGCGCAGCGCCTCGATCTTGGCGGCGATATGATCTATGATCGGCTTGCCGGCAACGGGAAGCAGGGGTTTGGGATAATTTCTGGTCAACGGATACAGCCGCGTGGCGTAACCGGCGGCTAATATAAGTGCTTTCATTTTTTTCCTGGTTATCCGGTTATTTCCCGCAACTTCTTTTGGCCGAATTCCTCCACTTCCCTGCCGGTGGAAAGGCTGAGAACTCTCCCGGCGAATTCCTTCGCTTCATCAAAGTTCAAAGAACGTATTATGTATTTTACCTCGGGTATGCCCAAAGAAGGCATGCTGAATTCATCCAGCCCTAACCCCAGCAATAAAGGGACGAACGCGGGATCGCCGGCCATTTCCCCGCACATGCCGACTTTTATGCCGCGCTCATGGGCGGCGCTGATAATGCCCTGTATCATACGCAGCACCGCCGGGTGACTGGGTTCATAAAGATAGGCGACCTTTTCGTTCGTGCGGTCCACCGCCAGAGAATACTGGATCAGATCGTTCGTTCCTATGCTGAAGAAATCGGCTTCTCTGGAAAGCAGATCGGCGGTGATCGCCGCGGACGGCACCTCGATCATAACCCCCACTTCTATATTATTGCTGAACGGCGTGCCTTCGCTTTTAAGTTCGTCTTTGGCTTCCTGCAGAATCCTGTTGGCCTGCCTAAGTTCTTCTATGCCGGAGATCATCGGATACATCAACCGAAGACTGCCGTGCACCGAGGCCCGCAGTATGGCGCGCAGTTGAACCTTGAATATGTCCGTCCTGGCGAGGCAGAAGCGTATAGCCCTCCAGCCCAGAAAAGGCTGCATTTCGCGCGGGATCGCGAACTGCGAAAGGAATTTGTCGCCCCCCAGATCGATGGTGCGGATCGTCACCGGATAAGGCTTCATCTCCTCGGCTACATATTTATATGCCTGGTAATGTTCCTCCTCGGAAGGCAGGTCTTTCCTATTCATATAAAAGAACTCGGTCCTGTAAAGCCCTATGCCCTTTGCCCCGTGAGCCTTCACCGCGGGGATCTCTTCCGGAAGCTCTATATTGGCGTGTATCTCGACGCACTTGCCGTCCTGTGTGACAGCATCGAGATCCTTGACGGCCAGAAATTTTTCTCCGATCCCCTGCAGTTTACGATACTCTTCCTGATACTCGGCGAGAGTTTCCTGGTCCGGCTCGAGGATGACGATACCGGTACTTCCGTCTACGATAAGCATATCGCCGTTCTTTATCTTTGACGTCGCCGTTTCTGTCCCGACGACAGCCGGGATCTCCAGCGATTTTGCCATGATGGCGGTATGCGACGTCTTCCCGCCGATGTCCGTCACGAACGCGCTGACGTTTTGCTTATGCATGGCGGCGGTGTCAGAAGGGGAAAGGTCGTGCGCCACCACTATGACTTTTTCCGTAAGCCCTTCCAGCCATTTGCCCTTCTTGCCGAGCAGGTTGCGCATTACGCGCTTGCTGACGTCGTTTATATCGGAAATGCGCTCCTTTATATATTCGTCTTCTATGCGGGAGAAAACCTCGACGTATTTCTTCATCACCTCGAAAAAGATAAAGGCGACGTTGAAACGTTCTTTTTTCAGGCGGGAGATCACCTCTTCAATGAGCATGCGGTCTTCGAGCACCAGCAGGTGCGCGTCGAATATCTGCGCCTGCTCCTGCCCCATGTCGGCGGCGATCCGCTTCTGCAGCTCTATGATCTCCTTGCGGGTCTTGATCAGGGCCTCTTCGAAGAGCTGTATCTCATAGGGGATATCCTGCTGGGATATCTCCTTTTTTGGGATATCGAACTCTTCCTTACCTATCCTGTAGGCCTTGCCCACCACGATACCGGGAGCCGCGGCTATTCCCTGAAGTTTTATCATCTCTCTATTCCTCGGTGTTTACTATCTTTTCCAGCTCGTTTAAAGCGTTCTCCGCGTCGTCGCCGTCAACCTCGATAATGATCTGCGTGCCATTCTCAGCGCCCAGCATCAAGATGCCCATTATGGATTTACCGTTAACGGTCTCCTGGTCCCTGCGCACCGTCACGTGAGAATTGAACTTGTTGGCTACCTGAACGAACAAAGCCGCGGGACGGGCATGCAGCCCCTGTTTGTTCTTTACGGTAAGTTTTTTCTTTAAGAGTGCCATGTTTATCGTCCCCGCAGCCGCTTATTCCTCAATCGTATCTATGATAAGCCTGGCCAGCCTCGAAGTGTCGTGCCGAATCAAACTTTCCGCCAGCGCTATTTCGTCTTCTATCACCCTGTATCCCATCTTGTGCACATTCGCTCTGTCGTTTATGACCGGGAAGGCGTTCATCTGGGTATATCTCCTCAATATCTGCGCCGGGATATCTCCGGTGTTAACCACGCAGTAATTAAGGATACCCGGGTGGCTGTGCCTCACGAGAGTTTTGACGTGGTCAGAGAGCCTGTAATTATCGGTCTCTCCGGGCTGTGTCATCACGTTGCAAACGTATATCTTGACGGCTTCCGAAGCCACGATCGCCGAGGTGATCTCTTTTATCAGGAGATTAGGTATGATACTGGTATATAAAGACCCCGGCCCAAGGATTATCAACTGGGCTTCCTCTATTGCCCGCAGGGCTTCCGGCGTCGCCTGGGGATTATCCGGTCTGAGCCTGACTTCCCTGATAGGCATACGGGCCTTGGGTATCTTATCTTCCCCCACCGTGATGGAACCGTCCTGGTATTCGGCGGCCAGCACCACATTGGTCAAAGTCGAAGGGATGACCTGCCCGCGCAAGGCCAGGACCTTGCTGGTTTCCTTTATGGCCTTCTCGAAGTCCCCCGTGACCCTGGTCATCGCCGTGATGAACAGATTGCCGAAACTGTGCCCGGACAATTCCGAGGATTTGTCGAAACGAAACTGAAAAAGGTCCCGCATCAGCGCAGGCGCGTCCGCCAGCGCAACCAGACAGTTCCTTATGTCCCCTGGAGGCAGGATGTCGAACTGCTGCCTTAACCTGCCGGAAGACCCGCCGTCGTCGGCCACGGTAACTATAGCAGTAATGTTAGAGCTGTATTCCTTTAGCCCGCTCAACAGCACGGAAAGACCGGTACCTCCTCCAACCGCCACGATCTTCGGCCCGCGGGAGAGCTGCTTGCGCTGGTAAAGCAGGTCAACGAGTTCCGTATCCCTGGAAGACGGAACAAACACGCTCACCAAAGAACGGACCAGGCGTTTTACGCTGAGGATGAGGATTACGATGCCGCAGAACACGGTGACCGCGTCGAACGCCCTTATCAGCCAGTATTCGGCGCTGCGAAAGCGCAGAGCGCCGGCCATAAGCAGGCAGACCGCAAAACTGGCCAGCCCTATCCACCGCTTTATCCCCATTCCGGGGTAGAACCATTTCAGGAAAGCCCCGGCCTTGGGATTGAGGTAGCTCACTTCAAATCTTTTTTTCATCCTCTTGGCTGATTATGCGGATAATCGCTTTATCGTCGGCGCAAGAACGCAGACTGTCTCGAAAATATTTGTCTTTCAGCAGGCGGGAAATTCTTGCCAGGGCCTTCAGGTGCGGCCCGGCAGAATCCTGCGGGGCAAGCAGCAGGAAAAATATGTATGCAGGTTCCCCGTCGAGAGAATCAAAATCTATGCCCTTGCGCGATAAGGCGAAAGCCGCGACCAGCTTTTCGACGCAGTCGCATTTCGCGTGAGGGATAGCCACTCCCTGTCCGATGGCGGTGGAGCCGAGCGCTTCCCTGGCCATGAGCGCTTCGCAGAGCTTGGCGCGATGGCGCTTGTCAACTTCTCCGGCGTCGACCAGAGCGTCCACCATCTCCTTTATCACATCTTCCTTCTTGACGGATTTTATGTCGGTAAGTATGGCTTTTTGAGACAGAAACTCGAGTATTTTCATTCTTCCTTCTCCTTTAGGATTCAACCTTGGACCTCCGGCATAGGATGCCGCGATCAAGATTATATGCTAAAAACCTAAAAACAGCGCCGCTTATGCGCGCCGGCGGATGAAATGGAGCGGGAGACGGGATTTGAACCCGCGACATCAACCTTGGCAAGGTTGCGCTCTAGCCAGCTGAGCTACTCCCGCAAATCATCTGCAGTGCCGCATCATACGGGCCGCTTTACTTTAAGATTTTCAATCTGAAGCACCGCGAAAGGCGCGGTTTCAGCGCCGTCGAAGTATAATAAACCCGTCACCGAATAAAATCAATACCGTTTTTGCGGTGGCACACTGTTCCGTCCTTTAAAAAAATGGGCGGAAGAGGATTTGAACCTCCAAGGGTTGCCCCAGCAGCTCCTAAGGCTGCCGCGTCTGCCAATTTCGCCATCCGCCCGTAGTGCGGTTATTTAAACAGCGCGCAGAACAATCGAGAGAGCCGAAAATCGTGATTTAATGCGCTGGAAGCCGCCGGACGCGGCCTGATTCCGCTTTCCGGCTGTCAGAAACCTGTGCAGCAATACTACAGCCTCTGCGCTAACCCTGTTCGACAGACACACCCCGGCACGCCGGCCGGCGGTTACGGTATAACCGCGCGTATTGTTTTACGTCTTGGGCATGAAGCAAGGTGTTAAAAGAACTTTTCGCGTCCGGCCGTTCTTAACTCCGCGCTCCCTGCTCAAGGCCTATACAATAATGGTGAGCCACCCGCGACTCGAACGCGGCACACCCACCTTAAAAGGGTGGTGCTCTACCGGATGAGCTAGTGGCCCGAAAAACTTAATTGGGATATCCCCGGTCTAAAAAAACAAAATGCCGACAACGGCTATGCTAACGAAACCCGTATCGGTTTTCGGTTAAGGTAACCGACAGAGCCCGGTCTGTCTTTCCTCCCCAGCAGTATACTCCACTCTTTCCTCCCCTTAACGGGGAGGATTTAGGAAGGGTGATAATACCCTGAGCCGCAGCCGATAGATGATATTATTACCCGGCATTCGGCAATTCTGCGCTGCGTTCAGGATTCCAATACTTCTTTTTCCTTAGACTTAAGCAATTCGTCTATCTTGGCGATATACTTATCCACGACTTTCTGCAATTCTTCCGCCGCCCTAAATTTATCGTCCTCGCTGATCAACTTGTCTTTTTCGCTTTTCTCCAGGGCTTCTTTGGCGTCGCGCCTGACCGTGCGCAGAGAAACCCGCCCTTCCTCCGCCATCTTATGCACCACCTTGGCGAGTTCCTGCCTGCGTTCCTTGGAAAGCTGCGGAATGGAAAGCCTGACCACCTTGCCGTCGTTGCAGGGCTGGATACCGAGACTGGATTTCGCGATGGCTTTCTCTATCTCCGTTATCGCCGAGATGTCCCAAGGCTGAATCATTATCATGTGAGGGTCGGGAACGGTTATGGACGCCAACTGCTTCATCAAGGTAGGCGTGCCGTAATAATCCACGTGCAGGCCTTCCACCATGCCCGGGCTCGCCCTGCCGGTCCTGATTTCGGAGAATTCCCTTGTTACCGACTCCAGCGCCTTCTTTAACTTATCTTCAGCTCCGTGTAATATTTCTTTAGTAGTCATCGCCCCCCCGTTCGCTCCCCGAACAGGCATAAATGAATATTTCTCGCCTGTTCAGCTTACTATCGTGCCGATTCTTTCTCCCAGAACTACCTTCCTGATATTCCCCTCTTTGTTCATATTAAAAACCACGATAGGAAGCTTATTATCCATACAGAGGCTTACCGCGGTATTATCCATCACCTTAAGCCCTTTTTTCAGGACATCGAGGTATTTAAGGCTTCCGAATTTCTTGGCCCCGCGGGTCTTCAGGGGATCGGAGGAATAGACGCCGTCAACCTTGGTCGCCTTCAATATCGCTTCGGCGTGTATTTCCATTGCCCTTAAAGCCGCGGCGGTATCCGTGGTAAAATAGGGATTGCCGGTCCCGGCCACGAAGATCACGATCCTGTTCTTCTCCAAATGTCTGATAGCGCGCCGCCTTATGTAAGGCTCGGCCACCCTCTGCATCTCTATCGCCGTCATCACCCTGGTCGGGACACCGGATATTTCAAGCGCGTTCTGAAGCGCCAGGCCGTTGATAACCGTGGCCAGCATTCCCATGTAATCGGCAACGGCGCGGTCCATATTAAGGCCGCGCGAATGAGAATTCTCCCGCCCGCGGAAAATATTGCCTCCTCCCAGCACCACGGCGACCTGTACCCCCATGGCCCGTAATTCCTTGAGCTGGCCGGCCAGAGAAACCAGTACCCTGCTGTCTATTCCATGACTACCGCCGCCCTGCAGAGCCTCTCCGCTGAGCTTCAGCACTACCCGTTTATAAACGGCCTGGGGTATTTTCATGCTCCGATCTTGTATCTGGCGAACCTGCGTATCATTATGTTCTCGCGAAACTTGGCCAGCAAAGCCGCCATATAGTCGTTTATCGTCATACCTGGATCTTTGATGAACGGCTGCTCGAGAAGGCAATGGTTTTTGTAATAAGCCGCCTTGTCGTGCTCCTGGGAAATGATCTCCTCGGGGACGTCTTCTTTCTTTATATAAGAAGGACTGCACGCCGCTATCTGCATCGCCAGGTCTTTGGTGAATTGGCAGAACTCGGCGTTGCGGGCCACAAAATCGGTCTCGCACACCACTTCCAGCAGCACCCCGATCTTGTTGCCGTTATGGATATACGCTTCCACCCTGCCTTCCTTGGCCGCCCGGTCCTGTTTATTTGAAGCTATCTCCAGCCCCCTTTTACGCAATAGGGTCACCGCCTTGTTCAGGTCGCCTTCCGCTTCCTCAAGGGCCTTCTTGCAGTCGGCCACGCTGGCAAAAGTCATATTTCTCAAATCTTTCAACTGTTCTAACGATATCTTCATCGGAATTACGCCTTTCTTTTATTCTTATCTTCTACCGGCTTGATGCGGGATTTCTTTGCCGCTTTAGCTTCCGCGCTCTCCGGGGTCGTGCTCTCAATCAGTTCCTCGATCTCCTTAATCTTAACTTCTTCTTCCGGTTTCACCGCCGGTTCATCAAGGGCCCCCTGCTGGGCAACGTTCTTCAGAGCCTCCTGATCGGAAAGATAAGAAAGGAACTTCTGCCTGCCTTCCACTATAGCTTCCGCCAGCATACTTACGATCACCTTGATGGACTTGGTGGCGTCGTCGTTACCGGGTACCGGATAAGCGATGTGCGTCGGGTCCGAATTGGTATCCACCAGGGCGATTATCGGGATACCGAGCTTCAATGCCTCCAGGACGGCCGTATCTTCCTTGTTCGTGTCTATGACGACTACGGCGGCCGGCATCTTCTCCATATTCACGATCCCGGAGAAGTTCTTTTTCAGTTTCAGACACTCTTTCTCCAGCCGGGAGACCTCTTTCTTGGTCAGCTTCTCGAACGTCCCGTCCGTGCGCATCTTATCGATTTCCTTGAGACGCTTAATGCTCTTTTTAACCGTGGCAAAATTGGTAAGCATACCGCCCGGCCATCTTTCCGTAACGTAATACATCCCGCAGCGCGCCGCATCCTGAAACACGACTTCCTGGGCCTGTTTCTTTGTCCCGACGAACAAAATCATCTCCCCTTTAGCCGCAGACTCCATCAGGAATTCCCTGGCTCTGTCAAGGCATTCGCTGGTTTTCTCCAGGTCTATAATGTAGATCCCGCTGCGCTGTCCAAAAATGAATTTCTTCATCTTGGGGTTCCAGCGGGACGTCTTATGACCGAAATGCACCCCTGCTTCAAGTAACTGCTTTATGGTTTCCGTAGACAACTTTACTCCTCCTTGCTCGCCGCCTTCACCTGCCCGGGGGCAGCCCGCGTTTCAACTTGCGGGATGTAGGAAAGGCTTTGTTAGGATTTTATCCCCACATTGTCTTTGCTTCAATCCGCCGCGCCGGCCTTTAAGCCGCCGCGGATTTCTGTTTTTTGACGGGATAAGCGTGTTTTTTTCGCTTGATTCCCAAATTAAACTGTTATTTTAACACAAAAACCCTTTTATGCAATAAAAAGTTTTTTAAAATATCCGGGTACGCAATACTTAAATGAAGCTCCCCGGGCTGAAGCCCGGGGTTTCTTTCTTGGTTAACCCCGTGTCGTAAGATACCGGAAAAATCCCTTCGGCATTTTCACACTGGTGAATACTTAGCCATCCGTTTGGCTAAGGTAAATCCGGTACTCTGCGGGGTACCCCTTAGATAAACTAAGGGCAAGTCTGCTCCGCATTTTTCACACGAGGGAACACCTGCCTCTCCTTTAAGGCAGGGTGCTATTCCGACAGGTAAATCCGGCTTGAAAGCCGGGGATTTCTGCGGTTTGATTAAACTATTGCTTAAATGTTTAGAAAATAGAAAGTTGACCACGATCGAAAATCTTCCACCTCCGCTCATCCCCAGCCTGAACAGACCGGAGATTTCTGCGGTTTGATCAATACAGCTTCGCCGTCATTATTATCGAATAGAACGTCTTTTCATGCTTGGCGAAATCCTCGCTCGGCGATTCGCAAAGCAGCATAGTCAGTTTGCGTTCATGCGAAAAAACGGCCAGCAATTCCTTTTCTTCAACCCCTTTATCGTTGATAAAGTTGACCTTTGAAATCACCCCTTCATAACCTCTTTCCGTGACAACTTCCTTGCGTTCTTCGGAAATAACCTTTTTCATATTCGATACCATGCTATTAATCAGTTGATGATCCACGGAAAGTCCTTCCATCTGCAAACCGGGAGTTATATGGCGAAGCAGCATAATACCGGTGGAATAGTATCCCTCCAGCTCTATATTTTCCAGGCTGATGAAAGCCTGAAAGTTGTTGCCGTTGCTCATTTCCTTGACGTTCCAACCGGCCGGGTAAGAGATCTCGAGACGGTATTCCGGATGCGTCCATTTATCCAGGCCGTTCAGTCCTCTCCAGACGTCTATGGATTCGTCGTTAACAATGGACAATACCTTCTGCGAATGTTCGGCGAGGAGCTCTTTCTTTGTCTGATCCTTGTATACCCGCACCACAATCGTATAATACGTATTCTTCTGAGGCGAGGAGACAGGCATAGAAATAATAGAAAACCTGTCATCTTTCGGATTTATAGCAGCTGAAGCGACCACCGGCCTGACAGCGTCCGCGGGATTCTCGAAAGTGACTTCCGCGAACACCGGCTCCGGGAAAGGTTTGATTATCTTCAAGCCTAAGATGTATTTGATTTCTTTTTTCGGAAAATCAAGCGTGAGACCGGCCAGACTGCTCTTGAAATGCTCGCTCGTCACAGGCTCAGGAGGACGGTTGGCGGCGAAGCTGGGGATAGAAAGACAGAGAAAAACTAAAAGGAAAAAAGTCTTTTTCAAGATACGCACAAAACAAAACTTGTTTGACCGGATATAATAAAACGTATATTTTCTTTCTGCTCTGAATCTGTTTGGTTTTATTTCATATTCTATTTTCTCTATATAATATAACTCCTGAAATCAATTATTAGGCCTGATGACGATTCGTCAGGTGCGTCAACGCATCACCGCGGCATCAGCGCGAACACGCCCCAACCCAAGTATTCACGCGTGTAAGCGGCGTGGCGCTCGGGTTCCGAGTTCAATTGGGCCCGGACGTCTTTCGCGAGCTCGTCGCCGGGATTAGCTTCAAGCCATCGGCGCATGGTGAGCCATTTAGCCGCCTCGTATCTGTCCCAACCGTCCTGGTCAGCCAGAACCATTTCAACAACGTCGCAGCCAATCCGGCCGAACGACGCGATAAGTTCCGGAAGCATGAGAAAATCGGAAATTGAGTTGGCAAGACACCCTTTGGCGACATCTTCCGTCGGCGGTAACTGCCGCCAGTAGGGCTCGCCGATGAGGATGATCCCTCCGGCGCGGAGGCTCCGCGCCAGAAGCTCGATAGTGCCGGCGACTCCCCCGCCGATCCATGTGGCGCCGACACAGGCTGCCACACTGACCTTCTCATCAGAAACGTATCCGACAGCATCACCGTGGATGAACTTTACTCTATCGGCTACGCCAAGTTCTATAGCGCGAAGTTTCGCCTGCTCGGTGAACAACCGGCTCATATCGATGCCGGTGCCGATAACGCCGTGATCGCGTGCCCAGGTACACAGCATCTCCCCCGAACCGCTGCCGAGGTCGAGCACTCGGGCCCCCGGTTCCAGACGCAGCGCCGCGCCGAGAGCGGCAAGCTTATCGGGTGTGATCGGATTGTGGATGCGGTGAGCGCTTTCAGTGATATTGAATATCCGTGGAATGTCCATTGTGAAAAAATACCCTCTGTCCCGAGACACGATACTTATATCTCTGGTTCTCCCCAAGCACTTAAAGCTATTTGTCTGCGGTAAGCCTTAGTTACGCGCCGAATAACTTTCAGCGTTTTTCGTATCATATTTTCTTCACGATAATCGTTTGAAGACCGATTATCGTAAATTTTTACAACCTATCCGGCGTTCCACCGTATAAATCAGGCGACAAATCCGACTGCCAGTATTCTTTCGAATCAACATCCATTATAGTGAGCTTGCCTGACCATCCAGCGCCGGTGTCAAGATTCCAAATATTACAAACATGAATCGGCTCTAATGTGTTATAAAGTTCGGTTGTCGTGTGGCCGACTTGGAAAGCGTATTAAAAATTGAAGAAGCCTTCTCTTTAACAATACCGCCGTTTTTAGGAGCAAAAGGAACCATCCTGCGTATTCTTAATTCTAACTCCCCTATAGTCGGAAATAAATCGGAACATTCTTCATGAATTCATCACACGTACCGAAAAACTCATCAGCCCATTTTTTTGTAAAGTGCGATTGCCTTTCAATTTGGTTTTTTGTGCTTTCAATACTCCTTAGGAATAAAAACCCAAAAATAAATATAAGTACTGGTGTAAGAATTTGCGTTATTTTTAATATGAGTTCCAAACTCATTATTTACCTCTTCATGTTAACAACTTCTTATTTTGCGGCAAACTTCGATAATTTTCTTTACTGATCACTTTCTTGCCGCTTTTTAGCTCAAGCTCTTTTCTCGCATTGCCCGCCACAGCGCCACCCTCAAAGGCGGCTTGCTTATTCTCAACAAACCCTTGAGCATCCTTATTAACGGTTATCTCTTTTGTCGATGCTTCGCCAAGCATTGAAAAGATAAGTTCAAGATCAGTCATGTGATCCCGCAAATTTTCACGCTTGAGGCCTTTGTGCTTTTTATAAGCAGAGGGCGTCATACCAAATGTCGCCTTGGATATTTCAGCGGTTAATATTTCGTATTCCTTTTGCTCTTTTATGCCACGCTTATGCCACTGGTCAGTTAGCTCTTCACGGATAGCGATTCCACGCATCCGTTTCTCGATCCAGTCATCGCTATACCCTTTTGCCTTATATAAAGCTCGTGTTCTCTTTGTGGCAAGCTCTGGATTCTCAATCTCTTGGATTCGCTCATAACCGACCCGAGCCAGCCATCTCTTAAACGGCTCGGCTTTGGGGGATGGAATAGACTGGATAATGCGGAAAATGCCTTCCGTATTTGCGCAATTGAGCTTTTGATCTCCCCCAGAAGTCTTAACAGAAAGGGGGGTGACAAATTGTCCCCACCCTTTGCTAAGTTCCTCATCACGCTTACGCATCTTCTTGATATAATCCTGAACATTAGGCGAATCGGTAAGCGCTGATACGACATCGTTAACCACAAACCACCATTCGTTGTTATGGATGGTCTTTCTGATCTCTCGTTTCCGGAAAATCGCTATTCTAGTTGTGGTTATCTCTTTGTTCATGTTTCCTCATTTCGGCTCATGGCGACCCTGGCTATACGCCTGCCAGGGTTCGCCTGAGCGTCAACAATGGCGGAGAGGCAGGGATTCCGCTTCGCTAGTCCCCGTCGTCCCTTCGGTCCTCCCCACAGGGGCTCTGCCCCTATGGCGTCAGCCTTCTCGGCTGACTGTTAACCCCGAGAACGTGGGGACGATCTCCCCACACCCCTTGGGTTCTCATCCCTTGATAAATATTCTTCCGTTTTTTCCAAGAGGCAAAAACGGAGAGGCAGGGATTCGAACCCTGGGGCCCAGTTACCCAGGCCAGTTGCTTAGCAGGCAACTGCTTTCGACCGCTCAGCCACCTCTCCAAATCCTAAAAAACAATCAAAATCATCAAGCCACAATAATTATAATGCTACGGCAACTGCTTTTCCCGCATCGTTATTCCTTATTCAGAACAGCGGGACGACCGCTCAGCTATCTCAAAAAAGTTTTTATGCAGGAATATCTCGTAGCGCAGAAATACTGTCGTTAGAACATAGACCTCAAGACATAGAGCCCGTTTTTCAATTATTCCGCGCCGCGGCTTTAGCTCTTTTCTTGGCGAAAAATTCTCTTACAAGCGCGCCGCATTCCTCTGCCAGCAGCCCTTTGCGTACTTTTATGCGGTGGTTCAGCCGCCGGTTGTCGGTAATATTAAAAACCGAGCCGCAGGCACCTGTTTTCGGATCATCGGCGCCGTAAAACAGCTTTTCGACCCTTGCCAGGACCAACGCCCCGGAACACATCGCACAGGGTTCAATTGTA
>JBAZDY010000017.1:0-24507 GCA_041654215.1 Candidatus Omnitrophota bacterium | reverse complement strand
TTATATACTTCCTCCGTCGGGATTGAACCCGCTGGGGCCTTACAGCAGGAAAGACGACATACGCTTTTACGGCCCTTCTCCGGGCGGGGATATACGCGCCCTTCTGCGTAAGGCATCGCGCCTGCGTATGGAAGCAGGGCGCCTGGCGGTATTATTCCCCGTTGACGCGCACGCTCCTTCGGTTTTCTGCGGCGCCGGGGGGCTGGTCGCCAAGACCGTGGTAAAGGTCCTTTTTAAGTAGAACCCCCGGCCGTAGTCGATATTCGGAAAACGCATATACAGCGGTACCAGGTTCAAGGCGGTAAGGCTATGTTCAAACCTAATACCGGCATCCCTTTGCTGGAATTCAGAAATCTGAGCGTCGCGCGCGGCGAGGAGGATAAACTTATACTGCGCGACATCGGCATCAAGATGGAACAGGGAGAGCATATCGCTTTGCTCGGTCCCAACGGCTGCGGGAAATCCTCCTTTATCAACCTGGTGACCAGGGAATATTATCCGCTTTCCGGGGTGCAAGGGTATTCTTTCAAGGTGCTGGGCAGGGAAGACTGGAATGTTTTCGACCTGCGTTACCTGTTCGGTATAGTCTCGGACAGGCTACAGTCGGTATGTTCGCGCGATGTCACGGGTATGGAGACGGTATTGTCCGGTTTCTTCGGGAGCGTAGGGCTTTACCGGGCAAGAGTCACCGCCCGCATGCTCGCCAGGGCGCGCGGGATCCTGGATTTTCTGGAGATCGGGCATCTCGCCGGTCGAGAGATTCCGCGAATGTCCACCGGGGAGGCCAGGCTTTTTCTCATCGCCAGGGCGCTCGTGCACGACCCGCGGGGATTGATACTGGATGAACCCTGCAACGGCCTGGACCTGCACGCCGCTCGCAGGTTTCGCGATACCCTGCGCAAGATCGCCGGCACCGGCATCAGCGTTATTCTGGCCACGCATAACCTTCAGGATATAATACCTGAGATCAAAAGAGTGGTGTTGATGAAAGAAGGAGGGTTTATAGCCGACGGGCCGAAAGACAAGCTGTTGAAGAGCCGTCCTATAGGCCGTCTATTCGGGCTGCGGTTAACCATTAAAAAAACAGGGTCGTATTATTACGTCTTGTCCTGATGCAAAAGCAGGCCGCGGCGTTTGACTAAAGGGCGGCGTTTGACTAACTACGCGTAAATATCGGAGAATTGTGGTAAAATAAAAGATATTTCCGGTTAAGCATTCCGTTTTTACCGTTGAAAGGAGACATCGATGGAGAATGAAAAAGGAGAAAAGAGAATGCTTTTGACCAGATTGCCTGAGAATAAGAGAGCTAAAGTGGTTGAAATAACGGGAGGCGCCAACCTGCGCGACAAGCTGATGGGTATGGGAGTGCATGCGGGGCGGGAATTGCTGAAATTGAGCTGTATAGGGCTGCGCGGTCCGGTTGTAGTGAAAGTGGGCAGAAGCGTGGTGGCGATCGGCTACGGCATGGCCGGCAAGATAACGGTAGAGGCGTTATGATCAAACGAATATACCTGGCGGGTAATCCCAATGTCGGCAAGAGCGTGGTCTTCTCGAGGCTTACCGGGGTGCATGTTGTTTCCTCTAATTACCCCGGCACCACTGTGGAGATATCGAGGGGTTCGCTGCAACACGGCGACAAGGACATCGAGGTGATCGATCTGCCCGGCACTTATTCGCTGGAACCTACTTCCGGCGCCGAAGAAACGGCGGTTTCTCTCCTCAACGAACTGCCGAAAGATGAGATTGCCGTAGTCAACGTGCTGGATTCCACCAATCTGGAGCGCAACCTTTCCCTGACCATGCAGTTGATCGAGAAAGGTTTTCCGGTGGTAGTCTGTCTGAATATGTGTGACGACGCCGGGCACCGCGGCATATACATAGACTCCGATAAGCTGTCTTCGCTGTTATCGGTGCCGGTAATCTCCACCTGCGCCGTCACAGGGGCCGGCATCAAGCTTCTTATGTCCAAAATTCAGGAGGCCAGGCCTGTATCCAGGCCGCGGCTTTCCCACGGGGAGCGCTGGCTTGAGCTGGGCAAACTTATCGAGCAGGTGCAATCTCTGGAGCACAGGCATCATACCCTGCGGGAGCTGCTGGAGGACGCCTCGGTGCGCCCCTGGACCGGGCTCTTAATGGCCGCGGCGGCGGTATTCGTTTCCTTCAAGATGGTACGTTTCATCGGAGAAACCATCATCACCCGTATAACCGACCCTTTCTTTATGGAGCTATACCGGCCTTTACTGGGAAAACTTACCGGAGGAATGAAAGAGGGCGGGTTCTGGTTCCATCTGCTTATCGGAGATCTTATAAACGGCGGCATAGATTTCAAACAGTCTCTCGGATTGCTGACGACGGCCCCTTATATAGAAATAGGCATGGTCCTGCCTTATGTGATAGCTTTTTATTTCATCCTCAGCCTGCTTGAGGATATCGGTTATCTGCCGCGCCTGGCGATCCTGCTGGATAATCTGATGCACCCGCTGGGACTGCACGGCTACGCGGTGATACCCATACTGCTCGGGTTCGGCTGCAATGTCCCCGGGATACTTTCCACGCGCGTCCTGGAATCGAAAAGAGAGAGGCTGATAGCCGCGACCATAATTTCCATCGGCGTCCCCTGCGTCCCTTTGCAGGCGATGATCGTCGGACTGCTCGGCGGCTTCGGCGGGTTGTACGTGGGCGGGGTTTACATGGTGCTGTTTTCACTGGTCATCATACTGGGATTGATACTTAACCGGTTGATGCGCGGCAACAGCCCTGAATTCCTGCTGGAAATCCCGCCCTACAGGCTCCCTCCGTTATATCTTCTGGGCAGAAAGCTTTATTTCCGGGTCAAGGGATTTCTCCTGGAGGCTATGCCGGTGGTCCTGCTGGGGGTGTTGTTTATTAACATTCTGATGTATTTCAAGATATTCGACGCTGTTACCGGCCTGTTTGCCCCGCTGGTGGTGAACCTTTTCGGCCTGCCCAAAGACGCTATCGTGGCGCTGGCCGTAGGCTTTCTGCGCAAGGACGTGGCAGTCGGCCTGCTCGCGCCGCTTAACCTGAACATAAAACAGCTTTTTATCGCGTCCACGCTGCTTGCCGTTTCTTTTCCCTGCGTCGCTACTTTCTTCGTGCTCTTGAAAGAGTTGGGGCTCAAGGCCCTGCTGAAGTCAACGCTGTTGATGATCGGCATTTCCATTCTCGTGGGGACGCTGCTTAATTTCGTGATATTGCGTTAAAAGTAAACAGACGGCGGGAGGTATCAATGCTGGTTAAAAGATTGAATGACTGCGGCAAATTCATTTCCGGAGACAAGGCGGTCTTGCGGGAGCTCCTTCATTCCGGGAAAGGGGATTTTGAATTCCGTTACAGCCTCGCCCTTGCGCTTGTCGGGCGGGGAAAGTCCACTCTCCCGCACTCCCTCAAAAGCAGCGAGGTGTATTACATAATTTCCGGCAGAGGAGTGATGCATATCGGCAGCGAGTCGAAACGCGTATCCGCCGGATGCGCCGTTTATATTCCGCCCGGAGAGGTCCAGTATATCCGCAACACCGGCAGGAACAAACTCGAGTTTTTATGCATAGTCGACCCGGCCTGGAAACCGGAAGACGAAACCGTGGGTTGATGATACCTTTTCGTTCAAGGCGCAGAAATCCCCCGGTTAAAAAAGGAGGGTTTGTACTTGAGTTTATTCCCGCCCTGGATGCGCGGTCGGTATGCCGGATAGAGAAGCTCGCCAGGGAGATATGGAGAGAGTATTATATTCCCATTATCGGCGCGGCGCAGGTGGAATATATGCTTGAGCGTCTCCAGAGCGTTCCGGCCCTGAATTCGCAGATACGCAGCGGTTTCCTTTATTATCTTCTCAAGATAGACGGAAAATTATCCGGTTATTGCGCGGTCCTGCCGGAGAGGCATAAGGAAAGATTGTTCTTGAGCAAGATATATCTTCTTTCATCCGCGCGCGGCAAAGGCTGCGGGAGAAAAACGCTTGAGTTCATCGAGACGCTTGCCGGCCCCGGATTGAATAGGATATCTTTGACCGTGAATAAAGGCAATACCGGCGCGATCAAGGCGTATCTCAAATGCGGCTTCACCATTTCCGGTACGCAGGTTACGGATATCGGAAGCGGTTTCGTGATGGACGATTACCTTATGGAGAAATCATTATGAGGTGCTATCTAATCGTGGACGTCGCGTATATAAGGGACGTCGATAAATACGCCGAATACGTCCGACGTGTCCCAACCGTCGTCGCGGCATTCGGCGGGCGTTATCTGACCCGTGGAGGAAAAACCGAGGTCTTGTCGGGGAACTGGAGGCCAGGGCGGATGGTAATCGTAGAATTTCCGTCCCGCGATGCCTTGCAGTCATGGCTTAATTCCGAGGGATACCGGGAAATGGTTCATCTGCGGGAAGAAGCGGCTTCTGCTAACGCGGTGGTCATTGAGGGCTGCGGGGAGGCTCTGCCGTGTTGAAATTTGCCCTCATAGCAGCAGGCGGCGCTCTGGGTTCTGTTTTACGCTATCTGGTTTCCGGTCTGGACTACCGTTTCTCTTATGGGGTTTTCCCGGTGGGGACACTGGTAGTTAATCTCAGCGGTTCGCTGTTAATAGGCTTTCTCTGGGGGTTGTTCGAACAGACTACCGTTTCTTCGGCCTTTAGACTCTGCGTTCTTATCGGCGTACTCGGAGGTTACACCACATTTTCCACTTTTACCCTGGAGAATTTCAATCTGATCAGGGACGGGGAATTCAATATAGCTTTTTTGAATATATTGATATCGTGCGCCGGCGGAGTCTTGCTTGTTTACGCCGGTTACGTCATAGCCAGATTTTGCAGAGGGTAGACCCTATGCAGGGGAGAAAGGGGTGAGGGCGAGTGAAATTACCTGAAGAAGGGATGTTGCTGCGTGTTTTTGTGGGTGAGAACGATATGTGCGGGGGAAAGGCGCTTTACGAGTGGATAGTGCTCAAGGCAAGAGAACTTAATCTTGCCGGGGCCACAGTGACCCGCGGATTGATGGGGTTCGGAGCGCACAGCCGGATGCACACCGCTAAACTGCTGCGTTTATCCGAAGACCTGCCGGTGGTGATAGAGATTGTGGACACCCTGGAGAAACTGGAAACGCTGCTGCCGTTCTTGGATGAAAACGTCAAGGAAGGCCTGATAACTTTGGAGAAAGTCCGCGTGATAAAATACCGGTACGGCGGGGAACCGGCGTGAACGGCCGCGTGACCTCCGCCGGCGACAGAGTGACCCTGCTTTCCGGGGGGCGGGAACCCGCCGCCGGAAGAGGCCCCGTGGTCTGCTGGCTGAGCCGTGATCAGCGCCTGCGGGACAACTGGGCGCTTCTCTATGCCCAGCAGACGGCTTTGCATCTTAAGAGTCCGCTGGTGATAGTTCTCTGTCTTGTCCCGGAGTTTCTCGGAGCCGGAGCAGACCACTATTCTTTTATGTTCGCCGGGCTCAAAGAGCTCGCCGGCGCCGCCGGCCGTAAAAGCATCGGTTTTTGTCTTTTGACTGGTGAGCCGGAAACCGAGATCCCGCTTTTCCTAAGACGTTGCGGAGCCTGCCTGTTGGTCGGAGATTTCGATCCCTTACGCATAAAACAGGGTTGGAAAAAGCGTATCTGCGGCCGTATAGGCGTTCCTTTTCATGAAGTGGACGCCCACAATATCGTCCCCTGCCGCGCAGCTTCCGCCAGGCAGGAGTTCGGCGCTTATACTTTGCGTCCGAAAATACAAAAGCTTCTCCCGGTTTTTCTTACGGAGTTCCCGCTTTTGAGAAAACACCCCTTTATTTACAGAGGTATTAAAGTAATCGGATGGGAGAAAACCGTCCGCTATCGCGGGGGGGCCGTTCATTCCGGCTTACCGGCCGGCCGGCCGCTTCCCGGAGAGAAAGCCGCTTCCGCAGCCCTAAAAAATTTTCTTTCCAAAAAACTCTCGGCGTATTCGCTGACGCGCAACGATCCTTCGCTTGACGGACAGTCCGGACTTTCCTGTTATCTGCATTTCGGCCAGCTATCCGCCCAGCGGGTAGCGCTGGAAGTTATGCGCAGCCACGCCGGCCGCGCCGCCAAGGAGGCTTTCCTGGAGGAACTGGTCGTCAGGCGCGAGCTGTCGGATAATTATTGTTTTTATAATCCTGCATACGATAAATTCGACGGTCTTCCTGCCTGGGCCGTGGATTCGCTGCTCCGCCGCCGCGCCGATGTTAGGGAATATATTTATTCTTTCAAAAAGCTGGAAAACGCCCTGACACACGATCCATATTGGAACGCTGCCCAGCTTGGGCTCTTGCGTTCGGGCCGCATGCACGGATATATGCGGATGTATTGGGGAAAGAAGATACTGGAGTGGACGAGAGAGCCGGAGCAGGCTTTCGAATACGCTCTAAAGCTTAACGATAAATATGAACTGGACGGAAGAGATCCCAACGGGTATGCCGGCGTTGCCTGGTGTTTCGGGGCGCATGACCGGCCCTGGCCGGAACGGCGGGTCTTCGGCAAGGTGCGCTACATGAACGCCGCCGGCCTGGAGCGCAAATTCGACATGCCGGGATATCTCAGGCGCGCATCGGGTACGTGAGGAGGACGCCATCAAGAACAATTCTTATCTGGGCGAACTGGAAAATAGGAGTATTTATATAATACGAGAGGCCTATCAGCAATACCGGGACCGGCTGGCCCTGTTGTGGAGCATGGGTAAGGATTCCACAGCGCTGCTGCATTTGGCCAGAAAGGCTTTCTTCGGGAATGTTCCCATGCCTGTTGTTCATATAGACACCGGCCGTAAATTCGAGGAGATATATTCATTCCGCGCGAAACTAAGCAAGGCTTGGCGTCTTGACCTTGTCGTAGTCAGGAATGAGCAGGCCTTGGTCGAAGGGATGTCGCCGGAGAAAGGGAGATTTAAATGCTGCAGCGCGTTGAAGACGCAGGCGCTGCGGGATGCCGTATCCCGGCAGGGATACAGGGCGCTGCTGGTGGCTATACGCAGGGATGAGCATTCCATACGCGCAAAAGAACGTTATTTTTCACCGCGCGGCCGCGATTTCAAATGGGACTATCACAGCCGGGCATTGGAGTTATGGGCTGAATATCATGATGACGGCTGTTCCTCTGCCGCCGATGCTCACGCGAGGGTCCACCCGATGCTTCATTGGAGAGAAAGGGATATCTGGGAATACGTTAAAAGAGAGCGCCTTCCGGTGGTCCCGTTGTATTTTTCTTCCCGCGGCAGGCGTTATCGCAGTATAGGATGCGAATGCTGTTGTTCTCCCGTGCCTTCCAGAGCGGGCAGTATAAACGGGATAATCGCGGAACTTGCTTCCACGGACGTGGAAGAACGCTCTGGGCGCGCGAACGATAAAGAGGACGAATACACGATGCAGAAACTGCGCTCGCTGGGATATATGTGATATGCAGAGACCTTTGAATGTGGTTGCCGTCGGCGACGTGGACAGCGGCAAATCCACTCTTATAGGCAGATTCTTGTATGAGACGGGCTCTTTGCGCGGGGATAAACGCAAGGAGAAGGATTTTTCCCGTTTGCTGGACAGCCTGGAAGAGGAGCGCCGCGATTATATGACCATAGAGACCACGCAGGCCTTTTGCCGGTCTCCCGGAAGGCAGGGATTCATGCTTATAGACGTCCCTGGGCATCTGAAACTGATTTCGAACATGATCTCCGGGACCTCTTATGCGGATGCCGCCGTGCTGGTTGTTGACGCCGGCAGACCGGTTGCAGGCCAGGCCCGCGGGCATCTCTCTGTTCTCAGGTTTCTTGGTATCGTGAATACGGTCATTGCGGTCAACAAAATGGACGATGTGGATTTTTCCCGGAACAAATACGAGGAGATTAGGGTGGAAGTCGGCGTTTCCCTGTCCTGCAAGGGATTGCAGTGCCGATGGGTTGTTCCGGTATCGGCACTGCACGGCGACAACCTGCTAACAAACTCCGCGCGTATGCCCTGGTATGAAGGCCCTCCATTGTCGGCCGCTCTGTATTCCTGCCAGTTTCATTCCGGGAATGAGAGTTTCCGCTTTTGCGTCCAGGATCTATATGATGTGCGCAGTGAAACGGTCGCGGCCGGCAGGGTGGTCTCCGGGAGAATAACCCTGGGAGAGCGTGCGGTGGTTTTACCTCTGGGGCGTGACGTCCGCGTCAAAAAAATACTGGAAGGTTTTCATCGCAAGACATCCGCCGGACCAGGAAAGAATATAGGAGTTGTCTTGGACGATATGCGGGATATACGCCGGGGGCATTGTATATGTAAAAAACCGTATCCGCAGGCAAGCCGCAGCTTTCGCTCCAGACTTCTTTTTACCGGATGCGCGGACCGCAGAGGCGAGTGCCCCCCGGATCCCGGAGAAGATTTTTTCCTTTCGCAATTGAACAGAGGGCTTAGATTGTGTTGTCTGACGCAGGATACATCGGCCGGTATAACGGAGCTTAGGAGAGATGAGGGCGGGGTTATCGGGGAATTCCCCGGAAGGCAAATGACCGCCGATGCCGTTATACTTACAGCCGATCCTGTTGTACTGGAAACAAGCGATGCCTGCGGCAATGGTCTGGCCAGGTTCGTTTTGAAGGACGAAAACGGCAGTGTCGCTGCGATCGGGTACATCCCCGCGGGAGATGAATTATGCTGAACTATTATGTGGACCCCGGACAGGGGTTCGTTTTTTCGCAAAACCTTTCTTTTTTATGGGGGATACTGCTGGGAATGGGCACCGGACTGGCGGCTTTTTTCAGATTTTTTGTCAGGTCCCCGCGGAAAAAGCTCTTTTGGGCGGCCGTTATCGTATTGTTATTTATCCTGGGAGGGGTATCCATGCGGCACAATAAAAATATCCGTCACAAGAAGGTAGTAGTGATCGGGGTTGACGCCCTTGATCCGGCACTGTTGGAGGAATTCATCGCGGGTAATATGCTGCCGAATTTAGCTCGGCTTGCGGCAGAAGGCGCTTATTCGCGTTTGGAAACTACTGTGCCTTCCGAGTCTGTGGTCGCCTGGACCAGTTTCTCTACCGGTTTGCGCCCGGGCGGGCATGGAATATTCGATTTCGTCATGCGGAAAGAGGGCGCGCGCGGTCACGGGCTTTATTTGAGCCTTAACGAAGTGCAAAACAATTCGGGCAGGCCGGCCGTTTCCCGCTGCAATAAAGGGCGTTTCTTCTGGGAAGTGCTTTCCGACAGCCGTATTTACAACGAAGTCTATTTCTGTCCCAACACGTTTCCTCCGGGGCGCCTTCACGGCCGTATTATATCGGGGATGGGGGTTCCTGATATTACCGGCACTAACGGCAGGTCGTTTTTCTATACCTCCGAAAGGCCGAAAGTAGAAACGGGGGACGACCGCTGCCGGGTCGTAAACGTTGATACCATTCTCGAAGAAACCGCCGCATGGATATACGGGCCTTTGCTTTCTTCAGCCGGCAACGAACGTCCGGAGAACGCGCGCATACCCATGACAATAGAGATAGATGCCGCGAAGCAGACCGCTGTCCTGCGTTTTCAGGGAAAGACGGTAACTTTGCGTAAAGGTGAATGGAGCTCTTGGCAAAAGGTGTCGTTCTCTTTGGGCGGATTGAGAAAGGGAAAAGGTATAATACGGTTTTACCTTAAATCCGTCGCTCCGTCGCTGGGGCTTTACGCGACCCCGGTCAATTTCGACCCTACCGCGCCGCTTTTTCCCATTTCTTACCCGGCGGATTTCTCCCGCGAACTCGTCGCTGCAAGCGGCATGTTTTATACGCAGGGTATGCCGGCCGACACCTGGGCCTTGAGCGAAGGGAAAGTGGATGAAAGCGAATTCCTTTCGATGATAGACAGGATTTTCGCGGAACGCAAAAATATCCTGGAAAACAGGCTGAAGCGTTTCCGGGAGGGTATGTTCTTTTTTTATCTGGATACCTTGGACAGCGTCCAGCATATGTTCTGGCGCTACAGGGACGGCAGGGCGTTTCCTTCCAGCGCGCTCTCCGGCCGCAAAGACGTTATCCTGGAGTATTATCGCAAGATAGACGAGTTTCTGGGAGAGGTAATGAGGCATTCCGATGAGGATACGGTAGTAATGGTGCTTTCCGACCACGGCTTCACTTCGTTCCGCAAGGCGGTCGATCTCAACCGCTGGCTGTCCGACAACGGATATTTGTATTTTAAAGACGGAATAAAAGATGGCGGAGAATTCCTTTCCGGGATAGACTGGTCGCGCACCAGGGCCTATGCGATTGGTTTCGGCGGCATCTATCTGAATAAGACCGGACGGGAATATTACGGTATTGTCCGGCCTGAAGACCGCCGTGCCCTGGAAAAGGAGATATCGCGAAAACTGCGGGATCTTAAGGATCCGGTCTCCGGAGAAGCGGTGGTAAACAATGTTTATGAAGGGAACGAGGTTTTCAGCGGACCTTGTCGCTCCTCGTCTCCTGATTTATACGCGGGGTTTGCCGCCGGTTACCGCGGCTCCTGGCAGACGGCGTTAGGAGGGGTTTCCGGGGAGGTCATCAGGGAAAACGATAAAAAATGGAGCGGCGATCATATTGTAGATCCGGCAATAGTCCCGGGTGTTCTTTTGGTGAATAAGAAAGTCCGTCTGGAAACGCCCTCCATAATCGATATCGCTCCCACTGTTTTGAGATTGTTCGGAGTAAAAATTCCCGTGGAGATGCCAGGCAAGGTATTGTTTGAACCAGAATGAAAAGAAGCTTCGTTTCGGTGGGGGATGAGAAAAACGCTAAGACCTGTTTTTATATAGGAAGAATGTTGAATGGATGTTATCCCGAAAATGTTACAGGACTTTGTTAAAAAATAGCTAAATTTAGCGGTTTTATCGTAGAGACGATGCGTTGTGCCAGTATAAAATAGAAAATAATCAACGTATTGAAATACGCGTAATATTCCTAATTACAATATGTTACAATAAGTTGGGTTTGGGGAAGTAAGCACAAAGAAAATAAATTTTGACAAAGTACTGATGTTATATAAAATCTTGGCGGAATCGTGTTCTCACGGTATATTAAGGGAGATGGTACGGTTAGGTCTCTTCCTGAGGCTCACTGGATAAATAGAAAAGAGAAGCGAGAGCGTTCTCGCGCAGCATAGAGATACAAACTTAGCGGGAGCGCCGACAGCAAAGGAGGATCGCATGGAGAAGAAAACGCAGAGTTCCCGGGGGATATGCCGATGCGGATGTAGCTGCGCCGAAGACGCCGGCCGCGGCGGCGTCCGCGGAGAATCAGGCTGTATCGCCGCCTGTCCGGAATGTCTGCGGACATGCACTTTGGATCTCGGCCATTACGGCTCTCACCATTGCTCCGAAGGGCACCGTTGGCTGTGACCGTCCGCATATGCCCATGAAGCAGCGCAGACAGGGATCGTTTTGGACCGTGATGACCGCGGCGTTGTGCCTCCTGCTTTTTTTTGCGGCGGTATTTTATCTGTTTTTCACCGCCGCAGGTTCGCGCTTTGTTCTCAGCCGCCTGCTGGCAGATTATATCAGTCCGGTTGAAATCGGGTCCCTGAAGGCCCGGGGATCGTTTGTCCGCGGCCTTGTCTTTCAGGCCCCGGAACTGGTTACTTTAAGATGGCTGCCGCCTGGGTCAAAGCTAAAGGCACAGAGGATAGAGGTTTCGCTGGTATTATTCGGTGAACCGGGAATAAATGTGAGCGTTTATAACGGCAAATTGCTGTTGCCGTGGGGAGATTCACTGCAGTTCTACGGCAGGTGCCGCGCTTCTTCCCTGGACGTCCAGGTTTTTACCGGCAGATTGAGCTTGAACGAGGCATTTTCGGTATTCTTCCGGGATTCCGAATTGAACAAGGCCACGGGAACGTTAACGGGCCTGGATTTTCATATCGGCGGGAGTTTGAGAAACCCTTTGCTGGAAGGGACTTTTGCCCTGGAAAACGCCTCATATAGGAGTTTTAAGGCTTCAGGATGTAAGGGGAATGTCTCGTTTATGTTATCGCGCTCGGGCAGCGGGATCGCGGCGCGCGGAAAGATCAATATCGCCGGCGGCACTCTCTACGGAGAGCACACGGCGAAGATAACGCTGGGAGAAAGCGCCCTCTTTTTAAACGGTCCGTTTCGTTCTCTGTCTTTCGATCTGAAGGGCGAAGCTAAGGTCGAAGACACGCGCATAGAGCTTTCTTTCCGCGGGACGATGGAAAAACCGGAATTGAGGTTGACCTCTCAGCTGCCGCTTTCGCAGGATCGGCTGCTGCTGATGCTGGCGACCGACAAAAAGTGGCAGACCACGGAGAGCGCCTTGTCCGGCGGCAGGCTGCCGGCGGAGATGGCGGCGGACTTTCTCGATTTCTTCATTCTGGGAGGATCGGCTGGAAAGTTCGTCAGGGACCTCGGCATACGAGACGTATCGGTGAAGATCGACGCCAAGTCCACGGAAGTCGGGGCTACCAAGGATATCACCGGCAGCACCTCCATACGTTATTCGCTGGAACAGAGACAGGAGGAATCCGCGCCGGTTTCCTACCACAAATTGAGCGCGGAATACAAGATCACGGAATCTTTCTCGCTGGGCGCCGAAAGAGTGACGGAGCAGAACAACGAAACCGGCGGCGCAGAGCACAGCAGGAAGATCGACGATAAGATATTATTGAAGTTCAAAACCGATTTTTAGACCGCTATGAATATACCTATAGAGACCATCCTTTTTTTCGGCTCGCTCCTCATATTCCTGAGCGTGCTGGCCAGCAAACTGGCGGATAAGTTCGCCCTGCCGGCGTTGCTGCTTTTTATCGCTATCGGTATGCTCGCAGGATCGGAGGGCCCGGGAAGGATATATTTCAACGACCCGGCGCTGACGAAAACTATCGGTATAGTGGCTCTGGCTTTTATTATCTTTTCCGGAGGGCTTAATACCTCCTGGAGTGATGTGCGGCCGGTGTTTTTTCGCGGTGTAGTGCTCTCTACCGCCGGAGTAGTGCTCACCGCGCTTATTGCCGGCCTTTCCGCGGTTTTTTTCCTGAAGTTCTCCCTTTTGGAAGGGTTGCTTCTCGGGTCAATCATTTCCTCCACCGACGCCGCGGCGGTATTCAGCGTCCTGAAGTCGAAGCGAATAAGCCTGAGAAAACCTTTAAAGCCGCTTCTTGAGCTTGAGTCGGGGAGCAACGATCCCATGGCGGTTTTTCTTACGGTAGGCATAATCCAGCTTCTTCAGAACCGGATGTCTTCTCTCTCGGGGCTGCTGCCGGCCTTCGTAATGGATATGGGGATCGGCGCGGTAATGGGATACTGTTTCGCCAGTCTTAGCGTGTGGATTATCAATCATCTCAAGCTGGACACCCTTGATCTCTACCCGGTCTTGACCAGTTCTCTTGTGCTTATAATCTATTCTTTCACTACTTTCCTGAAGGGCAACGGTTTTCTCGCGGTTTACATAGTCGGCATAATGATGAATAAGAACTATCTCATTCATAAGAAAACGATCCTGCGTTTTCACGAGAGCCTGGCCTGGATGATGCAGATAATAATGTTTTTGACTCTCGGTTTGCTTGTTTTTCCTTCGCATATACCTCCGGTGATGGGGACCGGAATGCTTGTGGCGGTGGCGTTGATGTTCTTCGCCCGCCCTTTGGGCGTTCTTCTCTGTCTGTTGCCTTTCAAGATGCCGGTTGAAGAGAAGGCGATGGTGGCCTGGGTGGGACTGCGGGGCGCCGTGCCGGTAATACTGGCTACGTTCCCCTGGCTCGCGGGATTGCCGCAGGCGCACATCATATTCAATATAGTGTTTTTCGTGGTGCTTACCTCGGTATTGATTCAGGGAACTTCCATTTCTTTTGTTTCCCGCAGGCTCAAGGTTGATGTCCCGGCCGGAAGGATGACTCGTAATCCCCTGGCAATGGAGTATGGTCAGGATATAGACGCGGAATTGACAGACGTCATTGTCCCGTATAATTCCGCTATCGTAGGTAAGCGCGTATTTGAAATAGGGGTCCCGGAGCGCTGCCTGATCGTGCTGATCTCCCGGGACGACAAATTCATCATACCCAACGGTTCCAGCGTTATAGAGGAGGGGGATGTCTTACAAGTCCTGGCAAGCCGGGAAGATATCGCCGCGTTACGCGATAAGATAGATAAGATCTCTTTGAAACCGCCCGAATAATTTGACGTGCCACAGCCTGCTTCTTCGATCGGCTTCAAAAGTGAGCCAGTCGAACTGCTTGGGGAGTGAGCTTGTCGAACTACTCAATACAGGCACCCAGGATTTCTTAATTAAGTATTGTGTCCCCGGAATTACACGTGGGAGGCATAGCAGGATACCGGTTATAGAAAATATGGAGGAGGATGTATGCGGTTAATCGGAATTGCAGTGGCGGCTGTTGTCTTTCTGGCGGCGTTTCTGTCTCCATACGCCGTCTGTTGCGCAGACACGGTACAAAAGGCTGAATTATCGGCGGTTTCCGGGGTGATAACGGCCGTGGACTGGGTGGGAGACAAAATTGTGGTGCGCACATTCCACGCCGGCCAGGCCGACGAGATCAGTTTCATCGTGCCGGACGTGGCGGTGATCGTCAAAGGTACCTCGAAAATTTCCCTCGGGAATATCAACATCGCGGATAAAGTGACGGTGCAATATTACGGAGATTTCGGCGGGCTCAAAGCCGTGCGCATCACGGTAAAGTGAAAGTTGCGGATAAAAACATTCGCTAATTGCGGAGGTAACGTATGCTTGAACCGTCTTTACGAAAAAAAGTTCTGAGGGCGCAGAAGAACGAGATCACCGAACACCGGATATATAGCAGGCTGGCGTCGGCCTCCGGCAACGAGGCCCACCGCAAAATCCTTCTGGAACTTGCCGGTGAAGAACTGGCGCATTACCGTTTTTTCAGGGAGCTCACCGGGGCCGAGGTCTCTTCGGACGCTTTCAAGGCGGTTTTCTACATTTTTTTATCAAGGGTCTTCGGATTGAACTTCGGGTTAAAACTTATGGAAAGGGACGAGGATATAGCCGGCGACGCTTATGAGAAACTGAAAGTGATCTCTCCTAAGATAGAGCAGATCATACTCGATGAAGAAAAGCACGAGCATGAATTGCTTGAGCTTATAGATGAGGAGAGGCTTAAATACGCCGGTTCCATCGTTCTCGGCCTCAACGACGCCCTGGTAGAGCTTACCGGGGCCCTGGCCGGATTCACTCTGGCAATACGCAACACCGGCATCATAGCGGTGGTTGGGTTGATCACCGGGATCGCGGCTTCGATGTCCATGGCAGCGTCTGAATACATATCTACCAAGCATGAAGGCGGGGAGAAAAACCCGTTGAAGTCCGGGGTCTATACAGGCATCGCTTACGTGGGGACGGTGTTTCTATTAATATTGCCATATTTGCTGTTCAAGAATATTTTTCTCTGCCTTGGGATAACCATAGCCAACGCCCTGCTGGTGATCTTTATCTTTACTTTTTACATTTCAGTGGCGAAGGACCTGGATTTCCGCAAACGTTTTCTGGAGATGGCCGGCTTGAGCGTTTCCGTAGCGGCGGTGAATTTCTTCATCGGCCTCCTGATACGGAACATCTTCGGGCTGGATATATAATACAAGGCTGCGTGCCGGCGCCTGAACCGCGCATTTCAGGGGATTATCCGGGGACACGATACTTAATTAAGCCGCTATCAGCCGTCCTCTGGTTATCGTCAGAAGGCTTGTGGTGATTGATACGGCCGTACCTTTCCATTTATAAATACAATGCCGCGAAAATTCAAACGCAAAGGCAGGTTTTGGGTTTATATTGTCCGGTGTAAGGACGGAACGTATTACACCGGAAGCACAAGTAATTTAAAGCGCAGGATAGCCGAGCATAACGAAGGCAAGAAAGGGGCGAGGTATACCAGGTACAAGAGGCCAGTAAAGTTGGTGTGGCGGCTGGAGTACCGGCAGTTCAAATCCGCTTTTAAGCTCGAGATGAGAATCAAGAAATTAACACGTTTGCAAAAGGAGATGCTGGTTCGGGGGAGACGTCTGGATAAGTTATTGTCAGGGATAAAAAGATATAAAAAAAAGAGATCCTAAAGGTTTTGTCCGGCCGCACGTCTCAAGGGTGAATTCCCTCGCGCAATATGTACCCGCAACGGCTTGGATATGCCGCGCGGCGCGCTTGGCCGTGGAGTTATAGCTGTAGAGGAGCGGGTTTTTTTAGTAACATGTAAGGATGCTTACGATTCATCCCACTGGCCGGCCGGCGCGTTCAATAAATATTGGGCGTTCCGGCTTCTCATGGTAAAATAGGACAACTTACCGTGAGGAGCTTATGATACGATCGATTCAGTGTTTACATCCGGTTCTTCAGGCGTTGATCGCGGGTATCTTCACGTGGGCTTTGACCGCGGCCGGCGCGTCGCTTGTTTTCGCGGCGAAAGAATTCAGCCAAAAGATCTTTGATGTCATGCTGGGTTTTGCCGCCGGAGTGATGCTCGCCGCAAGTTTCTGGTCGCTTTTAGCTCCCGCCATCGAGATGTCGGCAAGCTGCGGAATGATACCGTGGGTTCCCGCCGCCTTCGGCTTTCTGCTCGGGACAATTTTTCTAAGATTAATCGACAAATCCCTGCCGCATTTGCACCTTGGTTTCCCGACTAATGAAGCCGAAGGCGTCAAAACATCATGGCATCGCAGTATTTTGCTTATTTTAGCGATAACCCTTCACAATATTCCGGAAGGGCTCGCGGTGGGTGTGGCGATAGGAGCGGTCGCTTCGGGTCTGCCTGAGGCGTCCGGTACCGCCGCCGTGGCTCTGGCGTTGGGGATCGGCATCCAGAATATTCCTGAAGGCTTTGCCGTGTCGGTTTCTTTGCGCCGTGAAAAGATCTCAAGACTAAAGAGTTTTTGGTATGGCCAGCTTTCAGCGATAGTCGAACCGATTGCGGCTGTCCTGGGAGCGGCGGCTGTAATATGGGCTAAATCTTTATTGCCGTATGCCCTGGGGTTCGCGGCAGGGGCGATGATTTTTGTCGTTGTCGAAGAGGTAATTCCGGAATCGCAGCGCAATGGCCATACGGATTTAGCTACGGCAGGAACTATCATCGGCTTTTTGGCTATGATGATCCTGGATGTGGCTTTTAGCTGATCAAGACGCTGAAATAACCTGTTTGATCAAAAGGGAGGAGACAAAATGGGAACAAAAGGAAAAGCGATTGTAGGAGTGGATGTTAAAAAACTGTTGGAGATGTTGAACAAGGCGTACGCGGACGAATGGCTGGCCTATTATCAATACTGGGTAGGCTCCAAGGTCGCCTGCGGCAGGATGAGAGGGATTATTGCCGGTGAATTAGCCGAGCACGCGGCGGAAGAATTAAAGCACGCCGAGATGCTGACGCAAAGGATCATCACCTTGGGAGGCATCCCTCTGTTAACACCTGAAGATTTGATTAAAGAGACCAATTGCGGTTACGACGCGCCAAGCGATCCCGATACGGTAAAACTTCTTAAACAAAACATCAAGGGCGAGCAGTGCGCGATTGAAACTTACAAAAAGCTTTTGGATTTTGTGAAAGGCAATGACCCGATAACTTACCACATCATTCTTGAAATTCTCGAGGATGAAGTTGAACATGAAGAGGATCTGGAGTCTCTTCTTTCAGATATGAAATAACGGTTAACGGTGAATTGTCCAAAAAGTCCGTTTATCAGTTTCAAACGGTCTTTTTATGCTAAACCGCCTTTTCTAATAACACCCTGCCTTAATGGCAAAGCTGGTGTTTCTCTATGGAAAAGTATTCGCCTATGCGATATACCTTAGCCTATTGGAAAGCGAAGTATTCGCCTCTGCGATATACCTTAGCCCATTGGAAGACTAAGTATTCGCCTCTGCGATATACCTTAGCCTATTGGAAGGCTAAGTATTCGCCTCTGCGATACACCTTAGCCCATTGGAAGGCTAAGTATTCGCCTCTGCGATACCTTCATGAAAAGCGGGAAATCGGCATACTATATGTCGCCATAGGCGCGTTCATGATAAGCTTCTCCTCAGTATTTGTGAAACTTGCCGACGTCCAGCCGACGGTTATAGGTTTTTACAGAATGCTTTTCGGAGGTATCGTTCTTTTCGCCATAACAAAGTTCATGAGAGGCCGGTTGTGGCAAGGCCGGCGGCATTTTGTTTTAGCGCTTTTCTGCGGGCTCATTTTTAGTCTGGACCTTATTTTGTGGCACAGGAGTATTTTATATATCGGCCCCGGGTTGGCCACACTTTTATCCAGCTTGCAGGTTTTTTTCCTCGCGGGTTTCAGTATTCTGATCTTGAAGGAAAGAATTACATTAAAGTCGGTATTTGCCGTTCTACTGGCCGTAGCGGGATTATTCATGATCTTTGGCATGGATTGGCACGTGTTGGATTCTCTGCATAAGCTCGGCATCTTCTTTGGATTGGTCACGGCCGCGTGTTATGCCGCTTATTTGCTTTTATTGCGCAAGATAGTTTCTGAAGAAGGGGCGCTTTTAGTAAATAACCTGGCGACGCTTGCTTTGATCACGATCACAAATATGTTCATAATGGGGATCGCGTCGCTTTTATTCAAAGAAAGTTTTCGTATTCCCGATACTCAAAGCTGGTTGGCCTTGTTAGGGTACGGCATCTTTCCGCAGGTTTTAGCCTGGATATTTATTTCAGCGGGACTTTCCCGGATATCTCCGCTGCACGCGGGTTTGATATTGATTTTACAGCCGGTTCTGGCTTTTGCCTGGGACATCATATTTTTTGCCCGTTACACGCCGTTCATGGAAATTCTCGGGGTTGTCGTATCGATAGCCGGGATATATGCCGGCACCGCGCAAAGCGGTGCGTATCACAAGAAAAACAGCGACGAAATGAGGGTGAAGGTATGAGAAAGTCCAATTTAGATAAAATGATACGGGGTTGGTTTATAGGTGATTTTCCCAGAGCCGTTTATAGGACTACGGAATTCGAGGTCGCCGTGAAAAGTGAAAAAGCGGGCGCCCGCGTAAATAAACACTTTCATAAAGTCGCCAGCGAGATAACCCTGGTGGTTAGAGGTATTATACGTCTTAATAAAAAAAATTTTGCTAAAGGAGATATAATCGTGATCGGTCCCGGTGAGGCCGTTGATTACAGAGTTGTCAAAGACGCGGTCACGGTTATTGTCAAGGTGCCTTCGGTTCAAAAGGATAAATACTATACGGAGCGGGGAAAGTGAAAAAAAGAAGGAAGATATTTATTTTAGGGATAAACGGTTTTATCGGTAATATGATCGCTGAAAAACTTCTTAAGAAAGGGGATTATGAGGTTTCCGGGGTCGATTTACGCTCCTTCAATATCGGTCGTCTTCTTTCGTATAAAAACTTTCATTTTAAACAGGGAGATATAAGAGTCCATCGGCGCTGGGTCGAAAAAGAGATCGCGGCCAGCGATCAGATATTACCTCTTGCGGCGCTGGTTACGCCGATAGATTATGTGCGCAGGCCGCTTTCGGTTTTCGAGGTCGATTTCGAGGAAAATTTGAAAATAGTGCGATATTGTGCAAAGTATGGGAAACGGCTTATTTTTCCTTCAACGTCGGAAGTTTACGGCATGTGCGGGGATGAAGAGTTTGACGAGAATAACTCTTCGTTTGTGCTTGGCCCGACCCGGATGCAGCGTTGGATTTACTCATGCTGCAAGCAGTTATTGGAAAGGGTAATTTGGGCTTACGGCAAACAAGAGAATTTGAAGTTCACGCTTTTTCGTCCGTTCAATTGGATAGGCCCTCGTTTGGACAGTTTGGAGTCCGCCAGGAATAAAAGTTCGCGCGTAGTGACGCAATTGATTTTGAGCCTGGTGGAAGGAAGGCCCATTTTGCTGGTTGACGGCGGTAAACAAAAGCGGTGTTTTACCGATGTCTCTGACGGTATAGATTGTTTGTTCAGGATCGTCGAGAATAAGAATAATGTCTGCGACGGCAAAATATTCAATATCGGCAATCCCGATAACGAATTTACCGTCAAGGAATTGGCGCGGATGCTTATGGAAAAATTCAAACGTCATCCTTTACATGGTAGGTTCCCTAAAATTTCCGGGGTTAAAGATATTAACGGCACTTCTTTTTATGGAGAAGGTTATCAGGACGTTCCGTATCGAAAGCCCCGCATTCATAACGCTCGAAAGTTTTTAGGATGGAGACCTTCCGTGAAGCTGTCGGATTCTTTAAGCCAAACGCTGGACTATTTTTTACGGCAAGCGGCTGAAAAATGGTAAAGATAAGATGAAGATAGATTTCTTTAAGCATAATATCGGGACTAAAGAAAAAAGAGATGTCTGCAAAGTATTAGGTTCGATTTTTCTTACCACCGGGGACGCTGTCCGGGAGTTCGAAAAAAGGTTCTCCAAATATATTGACCGTAAATACACAATTGGTTTGATGAGTTGCACATCGGCGCTGCATTTGTCCATGCTCGCTTACGGGATAGGCCCGGGCGATGAGGTTATTACAACTCCTATGACATTTGTCGCTACCGCTACTTCAATAATGCATGCCGGGGCTAAGCCGGTTTTCGTCGATGTCGAACCCGAGACGGGGAATTTAAACGCGGATTTGATAGTGAAAGCCGTTACAAACAGGACAAAAGCTATTTTACCGGTCCATCTTTACGGCAATATGTGCGATATGAGGAAAATAAAGGATATCGCCGACAAGCATAAGTTGATTGTCATAGAAGACGCGGCGCATGCCATAGAAGCTCAAAGAGACGGATATAAAGCGGGTGAATTAGCTGACGCGGTATGTTTCAGCTTTTACGCGACCAAAAGTATTACCTGCGGAGAAGGCGGGGCAGTCTCGTTAAATAACAAAGAGAAATCCGATTTAATAAGAAAACTTAGTCTGCATGGTATAACCAAAGGGGCCGCCGATAGATACGTAGGTAGATATAGACATTGGGAAGTGAAGATGTTGGGCTGGAAATGTAATATGTCGAATATACAAGCCTCGTTACTATTGAACCAACTCGCGAATATAGAAAAATACAGGGCAAAGAGAGAAGAAATCGCAAGAAAGTATGCAGAGGCTTTCTCGGATGTACAAGGGATAAGCTTTCCCAAGGTGCCGAAAAACAGCAAAAGCGGCCGGCATTTGTTCACGATATGGGTGGATCCCAGGAAACGTGATAAAGCTCTGCGTCATCTTCAGACAAAAGGGATCGGCGCCGCCGTAAATTATCGTGCTATTCATACGCTGGATTATTTTAAAAAAACAATGGGTTATCATACGGGAGATCTCCCGGTTGCGGAAAGGATAGGCGATTCCACAATATCCCTGCCTCTATACCCGAAGTTGAGTGCTAAAGAAACGGATTACATTATAAAATCAGTCAGGCAAATGAAGTGAAGCCATACGCGCGAAGGAATGGCATAAATAAAGCTATTTCTAACGGGGGAACCGACCCTATTGAGAAGGATTCGGGCTGTTATAAAATCATGATAGACTTACGGAACAGCTGATCACTGTTTCGCCTATACTGGAAAAGCCATTTTCAGTCGACTGGCCGGAAGTGGTTTTTTTATTTTTGAGGTGGCCACTTGGGCAAAAGAGGTTGTATATAAGCCTTGGGACCAAAGAATTATAAATATTTTCGTCAGTTTTTCGCTTTTTTGACGTATAATTAGGCAATATTGAAAAAAATCAAACGTGAGGATAAGTATTTGAGGATAACTCCGGCAATAAAAGGGAGCTTAAGTGTAACGAGCGTTATTACGTGCTCAGCGAGCTAACATGGCTTTTAAAGACGCTTGGGTTCAAAAAGATCGATATCCTTGGCGCGAAGCTCGAGGGATACTCAAGAAACGACAAGCTGACCACAGAAGACTTTGAAATGCTCGTTGTCGCGGAGAAACAGGGGTGCTTTAAGCGAGAAATTTGGATTTCACTAAGAGACAACTTTTAGCTAAAGAAAGATGAAAAAACATATTAAGGAGCAGGGGTTTATTTTTTATAGTGTTTTGAAGTGGGTAATATTATCAGTTGCAGTCGGTTGCATGGTGGGTGTATCCACGAGTATTTTTTTGAAAGCACTAAATTGGTCCTCAGAGATAACGAGTGCGCAGCGGTATTATTTCTTTCTCCTGCCTTTAGCGCTGTTTCTAAGTGCTCTCTTGATAAAATTCTTAGCCCCTGATGCCGAAGGCCACGGTACAGAAAAAGTTATTGAAGCCATCCATAAAAACGGCGGCATAATAAAGACGGCTGTTGTTCCGGTTAAACTCGTTGCGACTATCATTACTATCGCCTGTGGCGGTTCCGCGGGCAAGGAGGGGCCTTGTGCCCAGATAGGCGCCGGGATCGCTTCAACATTCGCGCGGTTTTTTAGTTTTGACGCTCACGATCGCAAGAAGCTGGTTGTCTGCGGTATCAGCGCAGGCTTCGCCTCTGTCTTCGGGACACCGATTGCGGGAGCTATTTTCGGGGTTGAGGTTCTTTTTGTCGGCACTATTCTTTATGACGTTATGTTACCGTCTTTTATCGCCGGTGTAATTAGCTACAACGTTTCTTCGGCGCTCGGCATCCGCTATTTTCATCACACTCTTATAAAGCCGCTCAATTTTTCAGCGGTTCTGTTTTATGAAATTATTCTTGCCGGAGTGTTTTTCGGATTATGTTCATTTCTTCTGATCGAAATGTTGAGCCACGGTAAAAGGATATCTAAAAAAATAAAAATTTGGAAGCCGTTAAAAGGTTTAATTGGCGGAACGGTTTTAATTGCGGTCGCTTTGTTATTTTCTTCCGATTATCTTGGCCTTGGGCTTAATTCAATAGAGTCTGCTTTAAACGGTCAGACCCTGCCATGGTATGCGTTTATACTTAAATCATTTACTACCAGTATGACGCTTAATTTCGGCGGAAGTGGCGGGATCGTGACACCTATCTTTTTCGTCGGTTCTAGCGCAGGGAACATATTCGCACAGCTATTGTGTCTTGATATTATGCTTTTTTCAGCTTTAGGTTTTGTCGGGCTTCTCGCGGGAGCGGCGAATACGCCTATTGCCGCAAGCATCATGGCCATCGAACTTTTTGGGCCGCAGATAGCGCCTTACGCGGCCTTGGTGTGCGTGATCAGTTTCCTTATGACCGGACACAGAAGCGTTTATCCTTCGCAGATATTAGCATTTAAGAAATCGAAATTAATCGATATCGAGCTGGGTAAAGAAATCGAAAAGAGCAAGCCGAAATTTTAGCCGGAATTATGACTGCAAGTATGTCAAAAAGTTTATTTTAAAAGTTCTGGTTGGCCGGTGGCAGGATTATAGTAATGCGATAGGGAGCTTAGCCGAGGCGGCAGTTGGGGAATAAAAGGGCAGGATGAAAAAATTCGCTTTGATCGTTGGATTTTTGCTTATGAGCGCGGTTGCGTTTGCTCAAGAAATCGACAGGTTTCTTTTGCAAGGGTATGACGCGGCTCTGGTGATCTATAATCGCGCAACCGGTGAAATGGTCAATATTAATCTCGCGCGCGCTCACCAGCGCTTTGCGCCCTGTTCGACATTCAAGATTTACAACACTCTTATCGGGCTGGAGCTCGGGCTTATCAAGGACGCTGATGAGCCGTGGTATAAGTGGGATGAGGTGAAGCGTGATATAGAAGGGTGGAATCAGGACTTAACGCTACGTGAGGCGTTTAAAGTGTCGGCCGTTCCTGCGTATCAGATATTAGCGCGGGAAATAGGCGAAGTCCGGATGAAGCACTATATTGAAAAGATCGGCTACGGCTCACAGGATATTTCATCAGGGATCGATATTTTCTGGCTTCCGCGTTCGGATACTACATCCATCAAGATCAGCGCGGATGAGCAGGTTGCTCTTTTGAATAAGCTTTTGGACGGTCAGCTTCCATTCTCTGAAAAGAATATCGCGATACTACGCGATGTTATGCAGGCAGAGAAGACCGATAAAGGAGCGCTTTACGGTAAGACCGGTTCCGGCACGGGGCCGGATGGTAAATTGAATGTGGGCTGGTTTGTAGGTTTTCTTGAACATAACAGTACGACCTACGTTTTCGCGTGTAATATTACCGGAGGCGATAATCCATCGGGCAAGACTGCCCGGACGATCATGGAGAGCATCTTTAAGTCTCAAAACCTGTTATAATAACAATTCATCCCTATGGTCGTTTTGAAAAGCGAGGTCATAGGGATTTTTTATGCTTGGAGGCGGTTCTGGGTCCTTGGAAGGTGGCTTGGGTGAGGGTCGGGCGAGGCGCGGAGAGCCAGTGATGCTTCGACGCAGGGCACGGCTTGTCGCCGTGTCCTTTGCTCAGCACTTCGTAGTGGTCAAAAAAATGAAGTCCTGAGCTAAGGAGCGAAGCGAGTGAGTCGAAGGATCGATGTCCATCACTTTTGGGGTTTAGGTATCAATGGCTTTGCCTATCGGAAGGCAAACCATGTTTTTTAAACAATGGTCAACCCGGGCAAAACAAGCGCCCAGCGTCGGAAAACAGGCGATTTTAGGGGTGTCCTGCAAGCGTTCGGGATGGTCAAAAAAAGCTGGCCAGAAAGGCCGTGGTTTGGCT